>NZ_DAHVNP010000029.1 GCF_027319265.1 Ferrimicrobium sp.
AGACCCCAGGAGCGGTATAGGTAGGCACGGTTGTACTCCTCTCATTGGCACACGGTTCTCATTGGCACACGGTTCTCATTGGCACACGGTTCTCATTGGACGGTTCTCAATCTCAGCGAGATCGCTCGGGGTGTCGTTCTAGGGGAATCGGCTGACCGGCCCCCATAGTTCTGATCGCCGTGCATGCTGTCTCGTTATTGTTTAGTCTCGTTATTGTTTAGTCTCGTTGTTGCTTTGTCTCGTAGCTATTGTGTTGTGAATCTGTTTGGTCTCGTTCAGTCTTGGTGCTGCTGTCTTGGTCTCATTGTTCTCAGGGGTACCGCCTAGGCGATACCGGTTATCTGGTACCTCACAGGAAGAGTGACCGTCTCCAGGTACGGAAGCATTGCCCACTCTTCGTTCGGCGAGAACTTCGTCAAGAGCCCAATGCACTGAGTGGAAAGCGAGACCCCCCACGCGAGACCCATACACAAACCCCCGGCCGCTACATGAGTGTAGCCGAGGAATGGGGAGGTGTCAAGTGTCTTTAGGGTGTACTTTGCAGCATGGAAAAACTCGTAGCGGTGAACGATTCCTTGTGTCTGGAGGGTCTATTTGGACGAGTCAGACACGTCTCGCCAGCGCTCAAGCGATATACCAAGCATCCTCGACGGGCGGTCAAAATACACTGGACCACGACGAGCCAACCCTTCACAACCTGAGTCCGAAGGCGACCGGGTAGGTGCACTCGTCACAATGGGGGAGGGACCGCTACCTACTTATTCAAAGCGGTCGCTGTGGCGCGACGATTACGCGACCCAGGCCCGGTAGTTCAAGGTTATCCGCAGCCTGCTTCAAGGCACTCTTGGCAGTGATGAGGATCTCGGCTGGCTCGATCCCATGACTCGGGTAGCTTGCAACTCCGGCACAGACCTTCGCGATCGGAGAAGCTCCCTCGCGGGCGTGAGCGATTTGAATCCGTTCTGCGACCCAGGCGGCGCCATCCTCATCGGTGTCATCCAGGAGAAGGGCAAAACTGCGGCTACCCACGCGACAGGCTACATCGGCGGTCCGAATGGTCGCCGCGACCACCTCCGAGAAGGCGAGGATACCAGCATCGGTAGCCTCCTCCGTGACGTCAGGCTGCATGACCAACTGCAAGAGCACAATACTGAGCGGCCAGAGACGTCGACGAGCGGTCGCTACTTTGGTGCTGAGGAGACCGGAGAAGAAGATCTCGTTCATGAGGCCAGTGAGTGGATCGGTTATCGGGTCAGTCGTGCCCATCGCCGGACTCGCCGCCGTTGCCTCTACGTCCGGTGCCTGACCCGTAGCTGCGTGATCGCCTGCCATTACAAGCTCGGGCTGCGAGACCACCTCTAGGCTCGTCTCTTCGGAACCTTCAACAGGGGTGTCACGCAGGGATCTGGATCCCAGCCCGATGATCACCGCAACGAAAGCGATACCAGCACCGATCACACCATCCTCAGCGCGACCAAAGCGCATACCGACGGCACTCACCGCCACGCCTCCCAAACCCAGGATGATTGCCAAAAACCCACGCAGTCTCATGCGAGATGCTTCGGCGTAAAACGACACAAGCTGTACAAACTTTCAGGAATGAATCGCTTCCCGTCGCGTCGCCACGATGTCGACCAACTTGGCCATGATCTGGGTGATCTGATAGTGCTTTGGGGTGAAGACTTGGCGGACTCCAAGCGCCATCAGTTGACCGATGTCGTCGTCAGGAATAATGCCACCCACAATCACGGGCACACTTACCCCACGCGATCTCAACTCCGCAAAGAGTGCGCCGACGAGTTCAAGATGCGAACCCGACAGGATCGAAAGGCCGATAAGGTCCACGTCCTCATCACGAGCGACACTCGCAATCTCGGCAGGGGTCTGGCGAATCCCCTGATAGATCACCTCAAATCCTGCATCGCGTGCCGCAACCGCAATCTGTTCAGCTCCGTTGGAGTGCCCGTCAAGCCCGGGCTTTGCCACCAGGAGTCGCGCGGGGCCTCCAGGTAGATGCCGCAAGCGATCGACCAGCGCATCCATCTGGCCTCTGCGCACCCCAGCACCGCCTTGAATCCCAGTGGGTGCCCGAAACTCTCCGAAGGCCTCGCGCATGGTATCGGCCCAATCCTGAGTAGTGCCACCGGCTTTGGCAAGGGCTAACGTCGCCTCAATCAAGTTCTCGTCCGTTCTCGCCACCCTCAAGAGATGATCCCTTGCAGCCTGCACGGAGCGCTCGTCTCGGAGGCGTTTGAAGGCCACAAACTCCTCGATGAGCCGCGCGACCTCCGCCCCATCGGCGCTCAAATGCATCCTCGTGTCGACACCAGCGAGAATCGACTCCTGCGCCCCCTCAGCCCTGTCCTGGTAGAGATTGACGCCAACAACTCGCTGGGCGCCGGTCTCGATCGCAAGAGCGCGTTCGGTCTGCGCGCGAACTAGTGCCGCCTTCATCTCATCGATCTGGACAAAGACACCGCCGCCATCGATAATGCGATTGAGTTCATCGCGAGCAGCCTCGACGATCTCGGCGGTCAACCCCTCCATCACCTTCGACCCCTCAAAGATGTCTGGATACTCGAGCAGGTCAGTCTCGTAGGCAAGGATCTGTTGCGCTCGCAGCGACCACTGCTGATCGACCGGCCGTGGAAGGCCAATCGCCTCATTCCACGCCGGGAGCTGGAGTGCCCTGGCTCGTGCATCCCGCGAAAGCGTGACCCCTAACGCCTCCAACATGATGCGGTAGACGTTGTTCTCGGGTTGGGACTCCGTGAGTCCAAGTGAGTTCACCTGCACGCCATAACGAAATCGGCGAAGCTTTGGATCCTCTACTCCATAGCGGGTACGGGTGAGCTCGTCCCAAAGAGCGACAAAGGCTCGCATCTTCGCGATCTCCTCGATCAGCCGAATCCCCGAGTTCACAAAGAACGACATCCTGCCCACCACTTTGGCGATACCATCCGCACCCAGACGACCCCGATCACGAACGGCATCGAGAATGCCAACAGCGGTCGCGAGCGCATATGCCACCTCTTGGACCGGAGTCGCCCCCGCCTCCTGCAGGTGATAACTGCAGATATTGATCGGGTTCCACCTGGGGACATGGGCTACAGAGAACTCAATAAGGTCTACCGTCAGCCTCTTGGAGGCCTCCGGTGTAAAGATAAACGTACCGCGCGAGAGGTACTCTTTGATGATGTCGTTCTGGGTGGTGCCAGAGAGCAGGTGGTAGGGAATGTCATGCTCATCCGCAAGGGCAAGATAGAGGCTAAAGAGCCACATCGCCGTTGCGTTGATGGTCATCGACGTATTCATCTTGTCAAGCTCGATGCCGTCAAAGAGCTGGCGGAGATGGGCGAGATGGGCGATGGGCACCCCCACCTTGCCTACCTCACCCGCACTACGAGGATCATCAGGGTCAAGTCCCAGCTGAGTTGGAAGATCGAAGGCCACCGACAGGCCAGTCTGTCCGTTAGCAAGATTCGCACGAAAGAGTCGATTCGAGGCAGCAGCCGAGGAGTGCCCCGCATAGGTACGCATCACCCACGGTGCATCAGGTCGCTGCAGGTGTGGCTCCATCGGTAATCCCCTCAGGCCTTCGATTGATAGTCGTAGAAGCCTCGACCGGTCTTACGGCCCAAGTGACCGGCCTCTCGCATCCTACGCAGAGTGGGTGCCGCCAACATCGCCGGATCCCCAGTCTCTTCGTACAGCCGTTCAAGGATCGCGACCGCCACATCAAGCCCAACGAGGTCGAGCAAGGCGAGCGGCCCCATCGGATAGTTACATCCCAGCATCATCGCACGGTCGATATCCTCTTTTGCTGCGACCCCTCGCTCGAGCAGTCGCACTGCGGTGTTCAAGTACGGAAACAGGAGCGCATTGACGACAAAGCCAGCCTCATCGTTGACGATCACTGGCTCCTTGCCAAGCGTCTGCACAAAGTGTCGCCCCGCCTCAAGAACTTCGGGTGCGACCACGAGTGATCGAACGACCTCCACGAGGCGGAGACTGCCGACTGGATTAAAGAAGTGGAGACCGAGGACACGTTCGGGCCGCGTTGTCGTAGCAGCCAAGGCCATGATTGGGAGCGTCGAGGTATTGGAAGCGATCATCGACCCCTCGATGAGCACACGATCTAACTGCGCAAAAAGATGCTTCTTCACCTCAATATCCTCGACCACCGATTCGATCACGAGATGCCGATCGTAGAGATCGTCAATCTCGGTCGTGTAGCGAACCATGGACATCGCCACCTCGTAACGCTCATCGTCGATCTCGCTGCGCGCTATTCGTCGTCGCAGATGTCGTTCAAGTGCCACCTTGACCGAATGCGATGCCGCCTCAGACCGCGTGCGGACCACTACGTCATAGTCAGCCAGAATGCATGCCTCGACAATCCCGGAGGCCATCGTCCCTCCACCAACCACGCCAATCCGTGAAAGCTGCACACACCCAGCGTACCGGTTTTGCTCCGCATCGATGACGGCGACCAAGCAGGCTTCGGACAGTTACTAGGCTTGGCTCACGATGAAGACTCCACTCTATGGCACCATTGCGCTCGTCGGCGGGGACGAGTTCGGGCCGCTCTGCACCTTTGATGAGGAGATCCTTACGCAAACCGGAGCTCAGCGTGTCAGCATCCTCCCCACGGCGGCGGCCTACGAGCGGCCAGACCGAGCCGTTGCGAACGGCACCCGCTACCTCGAAAACCTCGGCGTCGAGGTCGACGTGATCGAGATCTACAACCGCTCCGATGCCGAGGACGAAGAACTCGTGGCCCAGATCGGTCGTGCTGAGGTGCTGTACTGTATCGGCGGTTCGCCACTCCACCTTCGATCGGTGCTCGTCGGAACTCCGGCCCTGGAGGCACTTGGGAATGCATGGTCACGCGGAACCACGCTGATCGCATCATCAGCCTCAGCGATGGTGCTCGGCGATCCGATGATCGACCCACGCGGTGGGGCGCTCACCATTGGTCTCGGCTTGATCCCGCATCTTGCGATCCTGCCACATGCCGATCAGCGGTCACTCTCGATTCGCGATCGCACGATCCATCTCGTTCATGCTCCCACCCTCATGGTCGAGATCGATGCCCAAACAGCGCTGATCTACCACCGAACAGGCGGCATCCAAGTGCGAGGACCTGGCAGCGCTACCGCGTATCAGGACGGCCGGCAAACGGAACTCTCGCTCGTGAAAGATCTGCTAGACCAGCGTACGCTCCAGGTCAGCTAGTTCGTCGAGGACCACGCCCATCCCCTTTAGCCCAAGCGCGACCGCCTCCTTGGCCGCAGCCAAGCGAACCTCCAGCGTGACTTCGGCGTTGGTCGCCAGCCAAACCAAGGGTGCTTGCTGACCTAGCCCGTGTTCGATCAACACCTGCGACCAATGGGAGGCACGCTCAAGTTCTAGGTGTCGACCGACCAAGGAGGCTGCCGCGAGAAGTGTGCGATCATCTGGACGTAATGCGATCAACTCGATGAGCAGACGATCGGCTAGTCGCGGATCCACTTGAAGGAGCTGGGCCGCCACTAACTGCTCTTTGTCATCAGGAAGCGCCGCCAAAAGCTCAGCAACATCAACGTGGCCGCGTTCCATAAAACCCGCTAGTTCTACAAGATGGACATCCATGACACCTTGGGCAAGGCCAGCGATGATCACACGTGCAGCCTCGGCATCCCGACCAAGTGCACTTAGCGTGCGGGCCTTCAACCCCAACAGCGTGGTCGGGTTGACCGTGAGTCCGTCGCGGTCAACGACAAAGCCGCCGATAGCATCGATCCACTCCAGGGTCTTCTCAAAATTTCCCTGCGCATACGCAAGGTGTGCACGATCATGAAATCCAAAGTATTCGTGAAAACCCTGCTCGTCGAGTTGCTCAATCGCCCACTGGGCTTGTTCGAATCGGCCGAGCGTCCGATACCAGGATGAGAGCGCCAACATGCCAACCCGCTCCATGGAGGGTACCCCCGAACCGAGGACCCGTTCTTCGACCAACGTCACCGCCTCCTCAAGGCGCCCACTCATCGTCATCGATCTCGCCTCATGGAGCGCAGCCTCGGCCTCGGAGGCGGCCGATCCATTGGTTTCGGAGATGCGAAGGTTCCGTTCGGCTTTGGACTTGCGCGTCATCTCCGTGTCGAGATAACCGATATGGCGGAGATGGATATCTGGCTGAAGGACCGAATAGGCACTACGAAGGTCATCTCGGTACCAGACCGTCTCGTGAATCGCACCACGCCAATGACAGTCCTTACGACGGAAGAGTCGATTAGCGAAGTGATTGGTAAGCGAGAGTCCTCCACCCGTTTCGTTCTCTATCCGCACCGAGTACGACTCATACGGGGCAAATGGATCCTCGAGCCGGAGCCGAAGCGCCGAACGGTCACCGACAACACGCTCATCCGCGTCGATCCAAAGAATCCATGCACCAGTCGCATACTTGAGGGTTTGATTTCGGGCCCAGGCAAAATCCTCGCGCCAGCTCCCCTCGATGACGTGGGCACCATGCTCCTTGGCGATGGCTACGGTAGCATCCGTGGACCCAGTATCGAAGACGATCACCTCATCGGCAAGACCTCGAGCGGACAGAAGGGCCTCGGCCAAGCAGCTCTCTTCATCCTTGACGATCATACAAAGGGAGAGGAGCGGTGTACTCACCGGGGCTCCGGGGATGAGTTTGGACTTGACCTCAGAGGAGAAGGCGATCGAACCCTGGGCAAGCACAAGCGAACGGTCTCGGTAGAGTGAGGAAAACAGTGCAAAGCTCGTCGTTGGCCCAGCCGCAAGACTCTCGTGCACCCAGGCACCTGGTGCGCAGGCGACAAGATCACTACCAAAGGCAATGGGTTGCATCGTCCCCGCAAAGGTCCGACGCATATGGGATGCGTACTGGGTCTGTTGCACAAGGTTGACGATGAGTTGGCCCTCCTCAAGAACCTGACGCTGGGGACCATCGACGTTCGGAGAACCTGGGACGATGACCGCCTCAGGATAGTCTTCCGAAGCGACGAGAAGCTCATCAAGCCAGCCTGGTGTGAGTGAAGCAGCCGAAGACACCACCAACACTCGATGCGCTTGCGCAAGACGGTCAAGATCGCGAGGGGCAAGGTGGCGTCCCTCCACCAAAAGAATGACGGGAAAGCTAGCCGGTACAATCGTCGATAGATAGCGTCGTGCGTTGCGGAGGGAACGCTCATCGGCGAGCAATACCAGCACCACCACTCGTGTCTTGGTCACTTTTCATCCTTTCTCGTCAATCCATCCCCCAGAGATTTGCATCCGCACAGGTCCGACCGACCGCCAAGTTCTCTGATGATCGATCCGTACCACCTCTGCGAGCATCGCCACTCACGGCGGAGTCACTTATGGTGGTGTCTCAGTGAGTAGCTTGGACAACAATCGGATGGAGATGACACCCACCGGTCGTCGATCACGCCAAGAGATAGTCGCATCGATTCCTTGCAGATGAGGGTGACCTAAAAACGCCATTGCCTCGGCGGCTAACGCTGACACCTCGACCAACTGCGTGAGACGCGCTCGGGGTGCGTGCGGGCGCTGTTCGTTAAAGAGCAGGCCAAAGATATTCAGGATCTCGTGGACATTGGCCATCATGGTGTCGGTGAGTGTCCCCGCAGCCCTCGCCTCATCTATCATGCCCTTGGGAATCATCGAGAGGCCAGCACCAAAGGTAAGCGCGAAAGAGAAATCTACTGCAATGATCGATCGAAGCACATCATCTTGATCGTGGTAGAGACCCGCAAGGTAGAACGTCGGCAGCAGACTCCGTTGGGGATAGCGGTCAGCGCGAACTCCGGCATTCATGAGGTTCGAGAGCACCGACTCCATCTCGTCAAGGCTCGGCAGTAAGAGACGCGAGGATATCTCGGCGATCATCCTTCATCGCCACTGTCGCTAATCGAGACGAGATGCATCTCGCCCAACTCGGTGGAGAGACGAAACACCTCGCTGGTGGTCCCCGTCGGCACCCGCAGGCGTCCAAAGAGGAACATTGGGAGGCCAGAACGCAGGCTAGGATCGGCCTCGATCACCAATCGCTTTGCTACCCCGCCGATGACATTCACTACCTCGGCCACTGCGTCAGTGATCTCAACGTCACTCAACTCCTCATGACGTCCTATCATGTTGGCCGTCAGAAGCTCTAAGGTCACAAACTCAGCGACAAGACCTAACTGCAACGACAGTCTCTCGCCCACGAGGCCCACCCAGGCGCCCGGAAGGTTGGCCGGAATGCCCTGTGTCTGCAGTTGGGGTGTGGCAACGAGCGGGGGTAAGATCCCACCCTCAAGTGCTCGCACACCATCGAGCAGCGCACTGGACCACTGGGTCATCTGCATCGTCACTGCACCCCCACTGCATCAAGTGCATCTCGGAAGTTGCCAGGCGTAAAGGGCTTTGAGATAAGAAATGACGCCCCGGACTCTCGAGCGAGTCGCACCATATCCGGGGTTCCCTCCGAGGTCACAAAGCCAAAAGGTATCCCCTCGTCTTGAGCTCGGAGTTCACGCAGGAACTCGAGCCCATTCATCTCAGGCATATTCCAATCAGAGAGCACCAGATCGACCTCGTTTTCTCGTAATCGCTGGAGTGCCTCTAGACCATCTTGTGCCTCGATAAACTCTGCGTCATCAAAGCCAGCCTGTCGTAGCTGGCGAATCACGATCATGCGCATCGCACGCGAATCGTCAACCACCAAGATCCTCATTCCACTACCTCCACGATCGGCCCCCATTCGGCCATATCGGCAGCTACGCAAGGAGCCTTAAGGTTCTTGGCGCGTTTCGCGCAGCCGGCGCAAACTCATGCGCGACTTGGGGCGAGGCACCACCAGGTGGCCAGAGGTCGTCGCGTTCTCCGCCTCCCGACCCTGCACCATGAGCTGGCTCAAGCGCTCAACGATGCGCATCCGGTGGCTCCTCGATAGGAGTGAAGCCGCCTGACTGTCCCCGAGCTCCATCGAGAGGATCAGGAGGCGATGCTCGTTGATATGGTGGTCCTGTTCAGCTGCCGTTGGCGGTAGCATCAGTCGGGCGCGGTGCAGTTGATCGACCAAGAGCGAGTAGACCCCACCGCTCAACGGATATTGGGCCGCCTCACCGAGGAGCACCCGGTGGAATTGATCATCGAGAAGGATAAACTCATCCGGTTCGCCGCGGTCGACTAATGATGAAACCAGCTGTTCGTTAAGTTCCCTCAAGACCGAAAACACAACAGCGTTCGGCGCCTTGGCCAGCCGGGTGGCCGCCGCTGCCTCAAGGCTGGCGATCATCTCAGATATCTCAGGCAACTCCCCAAAGTCGATCAGGCGCACCCGATAACCTTTACGCGGTACCGACTCGAGCCATCCCTCAACCTCAAGTCGCGCCAACGCCTCTCGCACCGGGGTCCTTGAGGCCCCGACAAGATCGGCGATATCGCGGTCCAGCAGAAAGCTCCCCGGCTCGATCGCCAGCGAGACGATCGCCGAGCGGATACTGAGATAGGCGCTGTGTGACAACGGCACGGTATTCGACTTCACCACGACTGCTAACTCATACCTCCCACCAACAGTATGACTAAGTTTGTCGAAAATTACCAATGGTAGCCCAAGAGTTCTCCGTTCCGTAAATCTTACGCAAAGCTACTCACGTAGTTTCGCAGTTCACTTACTGCTTCATCGAAGCTAGTTGCACCGTCTAGCAAACCAAGGTTTGGTGTCAGGCCAGAGCTCTCTTCTCCACAGGCGTTACTGATGGCGGAGCTCGCCGTGGGGCAACGTAGGGTTGCCAGTCCTACTCTCTCAATGTTGATCGCAGCGTTGGTGTCTCGGTCATGGGTTGTTCCACAACCGTCGCACGTCCATTCACGGACGCTCAACGGCATGGACGCAGCTACTTGTCCGCACGCAGAACAGGTCTTCGAGCTCGGATACCAGCGGTCAATGACCACGAGCTGACTACCGAACTTGCCGCACTTGTATGAGAGCTGGCGCCTAAACTTGAAAAACTCGTTACAAGAGGGCCAACACGGAGCAATAGAGCACCATTAGCCACGAAAGCGCACAACGTGCGGCTCACTCGCTGTCACCTTTTCAAAGCGCCCGTCAGGGTCAGGTAACGACTCAGCTGCCGCCATCACGAGGACGCTCCCAGGGGCAAGATGGGCGATGAGTTGGGCCGCGATATCGGCCTTCACGGTGGGTGAAAAGTAAATGAGGATGTTACGCAGAAAGATGATATCAAAGGTTCCGAGCATCTGCCAGGGTCGAGCCAGGTTCATCTGGCGAGCACTGACCAACGCTGCAACCTCTGGTCGGACTTTGTAACCGTTACGCTCAGGAATAAGAAAGCGTCGTGCAAGCGAATGAGGAAGTCCACGTTCGATCTCAAGTTGCGAGTACCAACCCACGCGAGTCCGCTGCACCATTCGCATCGAGACATCGGTAGCGAGAATATTCGCCGTTCTCGCCAGTGCCGGAAATCGGTCGATCAGGAGCATCGCGATCGAATATGCCTCCTGGCCTGAGGCGGCCGCACCCGACCAGATGCGAAGCGCCCGGCCCTGACGTTCCTCAAAGAGATGGCCGATGACCCGCGTCCGCAGGAGATCGAAGGTTCCGGGCTCGCGAAAGAAGGACGTCTCATTCGTCACCATCGCGTCGATCACCGCCTGAACCAGGGTCGATTCGCGTTCCCGGATGAGCGAGTTGATGAGACCATCGAGATTGTCAAAGCCAAACCTCACGAGCAACGGGCTGAGCCGGTGTTCCACGAGATAACCACGCGCCTCCCCAAGTTGGAGTGCAATCTCTGCCTGGAGAAAGTCCGCCAGTCGGTCATAGGTCGCAAGAGCGATGGGCACTAAGTTGCCTCCACTCTCGTTGGTCGCCCTGCTGCCAGGGTTCGCAACCGGGCACCAATGCTCGAGGGTGAGCCGACAGCGCGCGCAAGTCCTTGGCTCACCACCGCACCCGGCATCCCCCACACAGCGGAGCTCGCCTGATCCTGGGCAAAGACGAGACCTCCATGGGCGACGATGGCACTCGCTCCGGTAACGCCATCGGTGCCCATACCGCTTAACACCACACCAATCGTTCGACGGCTGCGTACCGCAGCGGAGCCGAAGAGCACATCGGCCGATGGTTTACAGGAGTTCACCGGTGCCGCATCTGAATAGGCGAGCACCAACCGTCCATCCCGCCGCTGTAGCTCCAGATGGACACGACTTGGGGCGAAGCGAATAGTCCCAGCCCGTAGTATCTCGCCATCATTGGCGATCGCAACATCGGTACCAAGCAGTTCGCCGAGCTGATCGACCAGAAGCCTCAAAAAATGAGGAGCGATATGTTGAACCACGACAATCGGCAGATCAACACGACCCAATGCAGCGAGAAAGGCACCCAGAGCCGCTGGTCCTCCCGTTGAGGCCGCCACCACGATCAGCTCCGGGGATGGTGACCCCGGGCGTTGCGGTGATGGCGTCACGGTCACCCTGGGTGCACGCTCGGCGCCAGCAGGACTTGGTCGTACCAGTGCCCGGATGCGCGCAAGTAACGTCTGGCGAATCTCATCCTCAACCTGAAAAGAGATCGGTTTTGGTACATAGTCGCTCGCGCCAGCCAACATGGAGGCGACGGTCATCCGACTTCCTGAGTCCGTCAGTGCCGAGAACATGATGATCGGCACATGTGGGTCGGTAGCGCGAATCTGGCCGAGGGTCGCCACACCATCGAGCCTAGGCATCTCGATATCGAGAACCACCACATCGGGGCGCAGCCTCTCAAAGAGCTCCAACGCCTGTAGCCCATCCTCGGCCTGCCCAACGAGCTCGAGATCGTCTTCTGCCGCGATCCATGCTGCAACCCGGGTGCGGATCACCCTCGAATCATCGGCGATCAGGATCCTCACCACTACGTCGGGACTCCTGCCTGCGCGATGCGCTCTGCGTCGAGGACGAGGGTGATGACGTCTCCCTGTCGGATCACCGCCGTGGTCAACCTGCGAAAAGGCACGGGTATCGTCTCTGGAGTCCCCAAGAGGTCCCCACTCGCTGCCCGTAGAACGTCTCCTATCGCATCGACAAGAAGAGCGAACAGCTGATTGGCTCGTTCAAGTACCAGCACCATAGGCTCACTGCTCGACGGTGCTCCAAGACCGAGCAGTGAGGCACGCAGATCCAGAACGGTCAGAATCTGTCCGCGCAGATTGAGAAGGCCAGCGACGGTCGACGGGGCGATGGGGACAGGGGTAAGGTGCTGCGGGGCAAGGACCTCGGTGATGTGGTCCATCGGCACCGCACAACGGTACTCGCCGATCAGAAAACTACAGAACTGCTCAGACTCACCCATGAACAGCTCCGGACCTGGTCGCCACCAGCAACTCGGCGAGCGAGACGACTCGAACGATCTTGTCACCGATGATCGTTGAACCAGTGGCCCGGGCTCCTAGCGTGGTGATGTCAACGATTTCGCGGATCGCTATGACCCGGTCTGCCGCCCCAAAGCTAGGAATGAGTACCCGTACTGGTCCTACCGCCGGGAGGTCATTGACCTCTCCAAGCAACGATCCGATCGTGAGAATCTCCGCCACCGACTCCCGATACTGAATGACCGGCACCACGCCTAGGTGTTCAATGGTGCTCGCATCGACCTCCTCGATACGCTCAATCTCAAAGATCGGCACCGCCACGAGACCAACTGATCCCCCATCGATGAGCAACACGATCTCTTCCTCGGCGACCTCCTCCTTGGTCTCCTCACGCTCGGGCATCGAGATCTCATCGAGGACGAGCGCAGCGCGCGATGCAATGCCGGCCACGTCGAGGATCATGGCGACCTCGCCATCGCCAAGAATGGTCGCGCCTGCGTAGAGACCGATCGCCCCAATGAAGCTATCGAGTGGCTTGACAACGATCTCCTGGGTGTCCACTACCCGATCAACAATCAAGCCAAACTGTCGTCCACCGAGCTGCACTACGACGATGGTAAGCAATTGGAGCTGCGAGAGCACCCTGGTCGCTCTCAACGCCAGCAATGCACCAAGATCAACCACGGGTACCAGCTGAGAGTCGCGTCGCAGAAAAAGGCTCTCACCGATAAAAGCGAGTTCGTCTGCCATCGATTCGCGCTCGAGCCGGAGCAGTTCGACGACATTGAGCTGTGGCAGGGCAAAACGTTGGCCGGCGACCAGCAACATCAGTGAAGGGATGATCGCCAGTGTCAAAGGAATGCGCAAGACGACGGTGGTGCCCGCACCCTTCTGGGAGTTGATCTCAATCGTGCCGCTCACCTGCTCGATATTGGTACGTACGACGTCCATCCCAACACCGCGGCCCGAGACGCTCGTCACCTCCTCAGAGGTGGAAAAACCCGGCAGAAAGATAAGATCCGAACGCTCGCGGGCTGACATGGAGCCAAGCGACTCGGCGGTGACAAGCCCAAGGCGCAGCGCCCGATCGGCGATGACGGAGGGATCGATTCCTGCGCCATCATCGGCGATTGTGATCATCACCGATCCACCTTCATGTCGGGCAAGGATCTCGATGTGGCCCACTGGTTCCTTGCCTGCCTTCTGGCGATCCTCGGCAGACTCGATCCCGTGGTCGACGGCATTGCGGAGCAAGTGGACCAACGGGTCCCGGAGCGCCTCAAGAATGCCACGATCGAGTTCGGTGTCACCCCCAGCGGTTCCAAGCACGACCTGCTTACCAAGGGACCGAGCCAGATCGCGCACCAGACGTGGAAGTTTGGCAAAGAGCGACTCTAGCGGTTGCATCCGGGTCTGCATGACCCGTTCTTGGAGTTCCGTCGTGATGAGGTTTAGACGTTGTGCCAGGGCACCGAGGCTTGGGTCCTGGATCACCCCATCGATTTGCAGGGTTCGGTTGCGCACAAGTACGAGCTCCCCAACAAGATTGACCAGTTGATCCAGCAGTTCGACGTCGACGCGGATGGCCTGATCTAACAGGTTCACATGCGCTGGCAATGGTTCCTTCTCGGGAGGCGTCGCCTCTCCTGTCGCGGTAAAGACCACAATATTGGGGGCAAGCCGTACCTCTGCTACCGGGGAGTGTCGGGGGGTTAATGGGACGCCATCACCTGCCTCCAGCGCTTGACGCATGACCAGCAACGCGTCACAGAGGTCGGTCTCAACATTGTCACCGTCATCGCCCTGGGCCTCAATGATGGCAAAGTAACGACGAAGTCCATCGAGAAGATCGAGCAACAGCTGGATGATGGCATCATTCATAGGGTGGCCGGCATCACGCAGAACGCCAAGAAGACTCTCACCCTCGTGTGCAAGTTGCGCAAGATGATCAAAAGCGAAGAAGCCACAGGCTCCCTTGATCGAATGAAGCGTCCGAAAGGTCGCCGCGACTACTTCAGTATGATCAGCGCGTAGATCCAGCCCAACAAGGTCCTGCTCCGTACGGTCGAGGTTTTCGTAGGACTCGATCAGAAACTCGCGAAGTTCATCGCCTAGGTCATCGCGAGCCATCAGATCATCCTTTCTTCTCGCTCTACCTTCGGCGCACAACTGGCGCTGCTTGATAGCAACGTTCGTTGGAGCGGTTGAGAGTTCACCCAGGAAGTCCCCACTGAGAGGATTTGCACGACCACTCAATCGGTTCAACATTTGCTAAGTCTTTTTGACTAGTTCTTAATGGTAACGTTCAGCACCGTGATAAGATGGCGATAGCAGTGACGGAGTTGGGCATCTTTCCCCCAGAGGGCAGGTCCCAGGCAAACGCCTTCGGGCGCAAGGAGGCGCAGTGCTGGTATTGACCAGAAAGGCCAGTCAGAGTATCGTGATCGGAAACGACATCGTCATCACGATCCTGGATGTCCATCGCGACCAGGTGCGTGTCGGCATCGAGGCGCCTCGTGATGTTGATGTCCACCGCCAAGAGATATTCGATGCGCTTCAGGCATCAAATCGTGATGCAGCCCAGTCAGCTGAGAAGATTCAACCCTCCCAAGAGAAGGAGTAGCCGACCTACTCTAGGTCGACTTTCTCAACAGAACTGATCTGCGCAGCAGTGTCATTCATGAGGGTCATTCCCGTTGACGATCCGTGATCGGTCTCGCAAAGGTACCTCCACCGCTTCGTGCATGCTATACGCCTGGTTGTTCTGGAGAATCTGCGCACTACGCCAGTTCGTCACGTTGATGACTAAGGGTGCCTGGGTATTCACCGTTGGGAGCCCACCTTCGGCATCAAGAGTCGCGATCAACATGACAAGTACCTCGCCGGCGTCCTTGATCCCCAGCAGCGACTGATGAAAGTCATCAATATCGACGGCCATCTCGATCCCCAACTCACTCGGTTGTGCGATCACGAAACTTGGTCCGTCCTCCTGCGTTGAGCGCAGGCCAAGATACGGGCCATACTCTGGTCCGAGAGCGCCCAGCACAAAGCTATGGTGCCCTTCAAAGCCAGGTAGTCCTATTGGAAAACTCAGCGGCAAACTCAGCACCCGCTCAGTACGGGTTGTCTCTTCGGTGACTTGACTCATTGATCCTCCTCGATGTTGGGACTGATTGTTTGGTGAAAAACTGCTCTACTAGCGGGCAACCAAATCCTGGTGTCAGGATCTGGACGGGTAAACATTGGCGGATGGTGCTGCACTAGAGATCACTAGAGATAATGGGCAAGGGTTGGCTGGTTCAACTGCGAGGTCGCATAGAGGGCGACCTGGTAGTTATTGAGTTCCTGCTGGTACTGGGTCGTCAACTTTGCTGTGTCGATATTCTGAATCGCACCGACTTCGTTCGTCGCCTGGGTGACGGCACCAGTGACCTGTTGGCTCATCACCTGGAACTGGTCGTAGTTCACACCAGCTTGGGCTGCCTTATTCTCCAGATTGGTAAGCTGGCCCTGAACACCACCGAGATCGCTGCCGGCTGCCGCTGAGATGTTTCCACTGTTAAGATCACTGATTGCCTGGTTGATCGCCGCGAAGATGCCACCGCCCGACGCAGCAGCGCCAAACGGGTCCGTCAGGCTGGTTGGAAGCGCCACACCTGGAGCTGCGGCCACCTGTGGCGCTGTTGAATTCCCTTGATAGGTCACAGTGGTTCCTACCCCTCCCGGTTGCGAGTAGGCTGTCGTGCCACCCGAGGTTCCGGCGAAGATCGCCTGACCGAGATACGTTGTGTTGGCTACACCGAGTAAGGACTGTTCGAGCCCACTGATCTGACTAGCCAACCCCTGCGCGTTTGCAGTTGTGACTCCAGGACCACCCGCCTGCACCAACACACTCGAGATCTGTTGAACGATACTCACGGCTTGGGTCATAGATGCATTGGCCAACGAGGCGACCGTCTGTCCCTCCTTGATATTGGTCTGGTACTGGTTGTAGGCCGAGAGCGATGCGTTCACGTTGATCAGGTTGGCTACACCCGTTGGGCTATCAGAGGGCTGCGAGATATTCTGGCCAGTGGTGAGGGTCTGTTCCAGTGAACTGAGCTGGGTCTGATACTGATCAAGCGAGGTCGTCATCAGCGCGCTAAGGCTCATCTGCGTTGGGATCATCGACATCGTTATGTTCTCCTTCCTTGGCTAAACATCTTGTATGAGTGATTGCAGGGTCGCAGCTACCGTTGAGATCACCTTGGCCGCTGCCTGGTACTGCTGTTGGTAGTTGACGAGGTTGACGAGTTGGGAGTTGACCGACACCCCAGAGACCGATTGTTCCGCACTGTAGGCTTGGTTATAGACGTTGGTCGCATTGGTCGCGTTCGCGGTAGCGTTTTGGACGTCCAGCCCCGCCTGTGCAACCGACGTTGCCCACTCTCCAGTAGGACCAGTTGTGGCGGTCTGAAGATTGGCGATCTGCTGAAACGTGGTACCATCACCTGCCAGTGAGCTCGTGCCAGAGGCTAGGTAGCTCGACGCAAACTGAGGATTAACCATAAAGGTCGATGCATTGACCTGAGCTGAGGTAGTCGGAGTCGTTGGTGCCGAGAAAGAGGCCCCTTGACCGTATCCAAAGAGCGGTGTCGTGAGACCAGTAGTTGAGGATCCTCCGTTGCTGGTGGAGTTATTGACCCTCACTACCAGGCTGCTTGCTAATTGGTTCAAGGAATTCATGTACTTTGGTAGATTGGAATTAAGGGCAGCAAGCGTTGCACCAAGTGTGCCACTACTGACCGGCACCGACGTGCCAGAGGAGGCCAAGGTGACGGTTGCATCACCAGTAGTAGATCCAGTTGCGAGACCCGAGCCTGGCGTAAAAGTGATTTGAGATGCCTGTCCACCCTGCACCAACGCCACTCCACCGATAAGAAGAGTGGTCTGGCCTGCATGCCCAGGGATCGAGGTGACGCCAAGCTCACTGGCAAGTTTGTCGATCACCTGGTTTTGTTGATCAACAAGAGTGTTAGAGGCACCGGGTGTCAGCGAGGTACTAGCGAGTTGGGTGTTGATGGAGGCAACCTGCTGGAGCTGGGAGTTGATCGTGCCAACTAACGTCGTTGCCGCAGTTGAAGCCTGATTGTAGGTAGCGGTGAGATTTGCCGCTGCCTGGTGGATGGCGGTGGCCACGTTCTGTGCAGAAGCTTGCAGCTGCAGATAGGCGGCAGGCTGCGACGGTGTATCAGCAACATTGGAGAAATCATTGAACATCGTATTCATCTGTTCAGCGATCCCGTTCGAACTCGGCTCGTTGAAGGAGGCTTGGGCGCTCGTCAACAGTGACTGCATCTGATTCGCATAACTCTGGGAACCATTAGCCGAGAGCTCGAGTTGCCGGTTGAAGCTATTGGAGGATTGGAGGATACCGGTGACCGTTACGCCGTTACCAATGGGATCCCCAGGGGTCTGCTGGTTCGCAAACGATGCTGTTTCTTTGAGATAGCCAGGGGTGTTGGCGTTGGAGATATTCTCACTGACGGTGTCGAGGCCGGTCTGTGCGGCATCGAGGCCAGAGAGCGCAATGGAGAGCGAACCGCCACTCATGCGCGGTGACTCATCGACTCAGGCTTTAAGAGCTCGATGTCTCCGTCGCCACGGTAAAGACCGATGTCAAGTCCCAAGTCACGCATTAGGTTGGCTACGACCATCGAACGCCAGAAACACCCGACCATCACGACATTCGCTTTGGTTGCCAACTGTTGGTACCGACTCCTAAAGGCGCCAGGTTCCAGCTCTCCTGATTGCACCTCTTCCACCAGGCAGCCAATCAGCTCATTGAGGCTCACTGCTCGCAGGGCGAGCTCCTCATCGGCGTTCTGGGTCATCAAGTCGCTCATCGCGCTCAACTCATGATCGAGCTGCGCAAGAAGCTCTTCGATACGGTTCACATTCACTACGTGATCATCCATGGTGGGACCATCGGCACTGATACTCACAACCTAAGTTCTCGTTTTCGAGCGTGTGAAGAGCCGTGTCATCCGGTGTGACCCCTCCATGAGGATCGGGTAACGAGACGCCAACGCTGCCGGGGACAAATCGCGCAGATAGCTGCGCGTAATGGGATCCGAGGTCGAGCTCATAAAGAGCTTGCTCGCATGGTTGTTGATGATCGAGTTCGCCGAGCGTCCATAACGGTGTTCAAGCTGGGCAAGGTCCTGCACGATCGAGATCAAGCGCACTCCTTGCCCAATACCGATTGCCGCCAGGCGATCTAAGTTCGGAATCGGTGCGAGGTTGGCGAGTTCGTCCAAGCACAACAGCATCGGCTGTGCGTGTCCTCCCTCAAGCGCTGTCACGACGATACGCGAGAGCATCAATGCAAAGAGCAGAGAATGGAACTCCTGTTCTCCCGCACTGGCCACTAGGAACATTGAGCTGGGCACTCCATCGAAGAGATCGAGGACCCGAAAGCCAGGTAAGGTTGTGTCCTCACGGGCCAGCGGTCCAAGCAGTCCTCGTGCGGTGAGGAGGACCGAGTCACGTTGGCGATCCTCCAAGGCACACGTCGCCAACACCTGCTCAGCCAATCCACGCTCCCCTTGGGCACAGAGACTCCGATAGAGCTCCCCTGGATCGTCAAGCCAACCGAGCATTGGCGCTCCGGTGTCATGTGAGGCGCGCAGCACACCAGCCACCACGGGCTCTGCCAGCTGATACCAAAAGTGTGTATCCCCGCTTGTCAAGGCGTACGAGGGTTGAGCGAGCACGAGCGCATGCGCCATCGAAGCGGCTTCACGCCTACCGGGTGTCTCACCGACCAGATCCCAACGATGGGTCGCACGCTCGGGATCACCGATAATGATCAGCCGTCCCTTCGCTGCTCGACTGGCGAGTACGCCCGGGGTAAGCAGATCCGCCTTCACCGACGTCGCGACCAGTGATCCGGGAAATGACAAGAGATTGGGGACCACGACGCCAGTCGTCTTCCCGCTCCTCGTTGGACCGACCACGAGCAAGGAGTGGTCGTCGACGATCGAAACCCGCCGATGCCGAGAGAGCTGGATCCGAAGGCGATTCGCCGGTATCCCAACAGGACTGCCGACGCGTAGCCTAAGGCCGGATTCTGGCCGTTGTAGCCGCCGATACCCACCACGCAGCTGACCCGATGAGGGTGGGGTCCGCTCTCCCCGCTGAGAACCAAAGAGCCAAAGCGCGATGGCCACCGCAAGCACAAGGACCGTCTTCACGCTAACCTCGCATAGCCTTATCAGTGTCGACAAGTCCGAATTCTTCCGCAAGAAGTCGGTGGCTCACGAGAAACTGATGGGTACCGATACTCCAGAGCGCCTCGCCCCTGGCGAGGGTAGCGAGTGTCTCGCCCACCATGGGGCTAAGCCCAAGGGTCGCCGTGAGCTGAGTCACCTCCTCGCGGGCTTGGCGAAAGATAACGCGGGTCTCGACATCTTTGACCAATTCAGCGGCCCCAGCGTCCAAATCCGAGATCCGGTGCGTAACGGCGATCACCGACGCTCCATAGCTACGAGCGAGCTTGAACAGACCCCGCATCTCCCGTACTGCATCCGCATGTTGAAGCACCGACCAGGCCTCATCGATGACGACAAAACCTGGGGAGAGTTCTGACTTGGCGAACTGTGCGATACGTGCCCGGAGCAGACAGCTGATAGCGAAGGCCGTCAACCGAGGATCCACGAGCGAGCGAAGGTCCACCACAACGCGTTCCCGAAGGGCGACACTTTGGCCATCCACCGCAAAGACACCGGCGAGATCGCCATCGATGAGGCGGGTGAACTGAGCACGCAATTCGCGACGAAGTCGCCCCTCCTCTCGATCAGCGTGCGCCCCAACGGACCCTCGGTCAACAAGATCGACGAGGTGAGCCAGGGTGATCGTACCGGGATCGACCATGAGCTGCGCGGTGATCTCCTGGAGCAACTGGTACTCCAGCGGTAAGGGTGATCGGCCATAGAGTACGACAAAGATACCCACCAATACCCCGGCGAGGACCCGCTGCGAAGTACCGACTCCTGCAAAGGGGTCCAACCCGGCACCGTCGGCTAGACCCAATTGCTTCGCGCCCAAACTTGTCGCTGCAGGCGCATACTCCCCTTTTGGATCGAGAATCAAGATTGAAGTTGTCGGCGTAGCCTCCCGAACCAACAGGGTCTTGACAAAGGCACTCTTACCACGACCGATCTCTCCAAGCACAAGCATGTTGGGACTCGTCAAATAGCCTGCTTGGTAAAGCTCGAATGGGTCAAAGCAAAAGACACCACCGAGACGGGAAACCCCGACGGGACGAAGGCGAGTGGGAGGCAACGGACTTGAGGCCAGGAGCGGCAGTCGCCCCAGGGTTCGCGTGCTGTCCTGGAAGCTCAACTCCATCCAGTCACCCCCAGAAGCGCCCGCTCGAAGAGGGTGCGCTGCTCCCCAAGGACAAGCTTTAGCCGAAGCTGCGCGCTCGCCGCTAACTCCTCCAGCCCAGCGCGGCTCGCCACCAATCGTTGCGCGCTCGGAGCCAAGAGTACCACCAGCACCTGGTAACGACAGAGCCGGTACCCAGCCAGGAGCTCCTCCTCTTGCGTGAGCGAGGTAGCCTCACGGTAGTCATCTCGGGCTCGATCCAGATAACCTCGCTCTCGACGAAGTCGACGATCGGCGGCCATCTCAGTCCGGTGACGCGCCACCTCCCGTTGAGCCCGTCGCGCCTCGACTGGGTGCACAATGAGGGAGACCACACGGCTTGGGGAGCCCGGGGCAAAGAGGCCGAGGAGCATCCCTGGGTCTACGCTCCGACCTGGCCAACCTTCGATACGATAGGTCGAGGCTACGAACCCGTCGCCAACGAGCATCTCTACCCGTTCACTGGCTTGCGCACCGGCCTTAGAGAAGGAGCTGCTAATGGCGCCACACGCCCTGTCGACCAAGTCGTTGGGTACCTCCGGCGATGCCAAGGTGATGCCTTCGATGTGGTTCGTCGTACCAAGTCCCGTCATCGTTCTAATCAGGGCAGTACGGTGTCGACGCAAAGACCCGGGTGGCCCGGTCACGAGCAACGACGTCTGGACCCCATAGGTGGTGAGCGCCAACTCCCGATAACTCTTGGAGCACTCCGACAGGTCCTCAAAGAGGGTCTGTGGCAGGATCGTGCTACGGAGCACCAGCCCGCCATGTGGCACCAACCGGTTTGACGCCTCGGTCAGGAGGTGTGCCCAGGCGTCGCCGTACTCCCGCTTGGCACGCAGTATCGCTGCTGGGGTCTCATCGGTGACCACGAAGCCCCCGATCAGCTGGCGCGAACCGACACTCATCAGCAGTTGCGCGTCGGTAGAGACCCCTGGGGTACGGCGCGTGAGCCTTGCCCCCACGAACATCTTGATCGATGCAAAGGGGTGGATCTTGAACCAGAGTGTTGCTCCAAGGAGCGCGGCCCCTCCCACGATTCCCCCGATGACCAAGGCGAGGCGCATCATCGGGTTCGCCAGACCAAGGACGCCAATGACGACTACCACCGCAAGAGCAAACCGTGCCACCACGGTGACGCGAAGACCCAACATCTGCGTCCCTGACACGGGGGTGCCAAAATAGACGAGATCATGCTGATCGACGTCATCGCTGTTCATCCTCGTCTCCCTTTTCGTTGGTGTCCGTAGAGAAATTCATCGACCCATGGGTCGGTCTTCGCCATTTCAGCGATCGCCGCTGGCACCGGGTGCCCCTGATACTGGGGCAGGGTCGACTTCGTCTGTTTGGACCAGGGCGCCGCCAAGACGATGCTCGCCATGTACCCCTGATCAGCAAGGGCTCCGGCACGAGAGAGTGCCATGGATCGCGCACTCGAAAAGGCCTCGAGCGCAACCGCCTCACTGAAGGCGACCGAGCGCAGAATCGCGATCGGAGCAAAGCAGACAACCAGCAACAAGGCCACCCCCGAGAAGGCGAGCGAAAGAAGGCTGCCAATGCCAGAGGGACCCGTCCCTTCGACAAGGAGCGCAGCACCCAACCCGACCCCGATAGCGAGAACGAGTTTGGAGATCACAAGCCCAAACAGGGAACGCAGCGCCGTGGTAAACCAGTGACGACCCATCGGAAGGACAATGCCAATGCAGGCCAGCGGAAAGAGCGCGAGTACGAGGTAGATCCCGGCATCACGCATGAGTAACTCCAAAAAGAGGGCAACGGCGCCAAGCAGTGCGATCGCCGCTAGCACCCCTGCCACGATCGGCCCAACCCCAGGAACGGCACGCCCCCAAGAGAAGAGGAGGGCGAGCCGAGGAAGTGCGGCGATGTCCCCAAGCGGCCCCTTTGCGAGTGCATCCACCACGGATGCGAGATCGGCGGTCAAGGTCGGTGCCAGCAGCACTGCACACACCGCGATGGGTACGCGAGCGACCAACTCGACAAGAGACCCGATACTCTGACGCCACAGCGCCGCGACCACCCCGATGAGGAGCGCAGGAACCAACACAATCGCTAGGAGTTCGACCTGCTGACGATAGACCGCCTGCACGGCGTGTGCCCCAATGTCGAGTCGATCCGCCGCGTCGAGCAGCTTGACGACCTCGCGGAGAAACCAACTCAGTGCCCCAGTGAGGAGGTGACCGGCAAAACCGGCGAGCGCGGTCGCCAGGTACCGAACGATCGCATGTGCGATCGCATCGACTGGGGCTGAAATAAGCGACCCGATCACCACCACCGTTAGACACCAAGTCCCAGGTGAAAGAAGAAGTTGATGATCGCTGGCGCTGCACCGATGATGAGCGCGGCTGCCCCCGCCGCCAGAACCGCCCGGCGACCAAAGTAGGACTGCTGGTAGTTCTGGCTATGCGCGCCCAATGCCCAGGTCGCCGCTCCGATAATCAGGCCAATCAGTGCCAAAATGAGCGCCCAACCGCCGATCCCATTGGCGAGCT
The DNA here is from genome assembly GCF_027319265.1 of Ferrimicrobium sp. Taxonomy (NCBI): domain Bacteria; kingdom Bacillati; phylum Actinomycetota; class Acidimicrobiia; order Acidimicrobiales; family Acidimicrobiaceae; genus Ferrimicrobium; species Ferrimicrobium sp. The sequence goes on from NZ_DAHVNP010000029.1 coordinate 23,288, forward strand.
GTTGAATCACCGCTCCGCCCGGCAACGCCGAGGGATCAGGGTTGAGCGCTACATTGAGAAGCATCCATGCCATCTGTTCCTCCTTCCGTGGAGATTTTAAGCATATCATCCTTTTCTATGATGTTTCATATCATTCCATTAAAAAATATTCTCAAGGGGCCCGCTGCACCATGACACCCACCCGAGGGGCGATTCCCTCCTAGTATGGAGGAGTAAAGGAGAGCACAACGGTGGAGGACAGAACAAGTACACGCGTCGAGGACGCCGAACTTTGGAGTCGCGCAGCGGCGAGCCTCTCGATCGGTGTGGTGCTCGTCGACGCTGACTACCACACCGTCTACTCCGACTACGCCGATAAAATTCCCACGGGTGGCTTCGCCGAGCGTATACTGCTCGAACGCGCCATCTCTGCTCTGAAACACGATGCTCGCCTTGAGCTCTACCGTTCACAGACCCTTGAGGTCTTTGGCCCTCCAAAGAGCTACTTCCAACTCGTCACCACGCCCCTTGGCAGCGATCCTCACCCTCCCTTTATCATCACCGTTGAGAACATCACCGAACGCAAGCGGCTTGAGGAGGTGCGTCGTGACTTCGTCGCCAACGTCTCCCATGAACTCAAAACCCCAGTCGGTGGTATCGTACTCCTCGCCGATGCCCTCAGCCAGGAGTCCGATCCCGCCACCGTCCTGCGTCTCTCTCGTCGAATCCTCGACGAGGGGGATCGACTCGCCCGCCTCGTCACCGACCTCCTCGACCTCTCAAAGCTTGAGGAGACAGAACTCCACCAGATCCATGATGTCAACCTCAATGAGATCGCCTCAGAGTGCGTGGATCGTTATCGACTCGGAGCAGAGGCGCGTGGGATCGGACTTGAGGTGACCTTTGCACCCGACCCCCCGATTGTGAGTGGCGATCGTTGGCAGCTCAGCTCCGCCCTCTCCAACCTCATCGACAACGCCATCAAGTATTCCGAACCAGGAACCGAGGTGCGAGTCACGATCGCCATCTCAGCCGATAGCGTCGAGGCCATCATCGCTGACCGAGGCATCGGTATTCCTGCTCGCGACCTCTCACGTATTTTCGAGCGCTTTTACCGAGTCGATGCTGATCGCTCTCGCGCAACGGGAGGTACCGGCCTCGGACTCTCTATAGTGAGACATGTGATAGAAAATCATCAAGGCAAGATCGACGTCACCTCCACCGAGGGTGTCGGGACGACGTTTACGATCTCGCTCCCGCGGGTCCCCGCATGAGCCCGGATAAAGAACGCATCCTCATCGCCGAGGATGAGGAGAGTTTCATCGACGCGATGACCCTTGGCCTCAGCCGCGAAGGCTTCGAACCCATCGTCGCCAGCGATGGCCAGCGGGCACTCGATCTCTTCCATGAGACAAACCCTGACTGCATCCTGCTCGATGTGATGCTACCCAAAATCTCCGGTCTCGACGTCTGCCGTCAGATTCGCAAGGAATCCAAGGTGCCGATCATCATGGTCACCGCTCGTGCTACCGAGCTCGACACCGTTCTCGGTCTCGAACTCGGAGCCGATGATTACGTCGCCAAACCATTTCGGATGGCCGAATTAGTCGCCCGTATCCGCGCGCTCTTACGTCGGACCACTGAGAGTGCAGAGCGACCGCGCACCGACGAGGAGGTGCTACGCTACCAGGGACTTACCGCCTTCGTCGATCGACATCAGGTGGTTGTGGGCGAGAACGAGATCAAACTTCCCCCGAAAGAGTTTGAGCTCCTCATCCTCTTCCTCCGTAATCCTGGCAAAGTGCTGACCCGCGATCTGCTTGTTGATCGAGTTTGGGGTCATGATTACTACGGAGACACCAAGACGCTCGACGTTCACATCAAACGCCTGAGAACCAAGATTGAACCCGACCCCAACAATCCCACGGTGTTGACCACCATTCGGGGAGTAGGATATCGGCTTGATCTCGGACGAGAATGAGGATACGAGGGTCGCGCACGTCCTCGAACGACTCGCCTCCTCTGGCCATCGCATTACCAGCCCAAGGCGCCATATAGTGACCGCACTCGTGGCAGCCGGTGGACACCTGACGGCGGAAGAGGTCGCCACCGCCGTGCAAGCGCGGGATCCGTCAGTGCATCTTGCGACCGTCTACCGCACGCTTGAAGCACTCGAACACTCAGGGGTGGTGATCCACATCCATCTAGGACATGGTCGTGCCATCTATCATCTCGCCGACAGCTCCCATTATCACCTCTATTGCCAAGAGTGCGGTGCGGTTCAAGAGATCCCCCAGTCCGAGCTGGACAGTCTCTTTACCACGATCGCCCGTTCCTATGATTTTGCACCAAGTCTTGGCCATTTCGCAATCATCGGCACCTGCGGTCGCTGTAGGGATCGCAATGGATCGAAGGGACGCAGCTCCGGCGACACTTCACCCGAGTCGATCACCTGAGCCAACAGTTGACCCGTGATCGGGCCCTGCGTCACTCCCCACATGCCATGCCCAGCGGCGACATAGACCCCCGGTTGCGTCGTGGGTCCAATCAGAGGAAGCCCGTCAGCGCTTACCGGTCGAGGGCCCACCCAACGGTCGTGGGGATGGTCGATATCGATCCCGGTCAACAGATCCCGTGTCGATCGCGTGATCGCTGCGAGCCGTTGCGGATCAAGTGGGTCATCGGGGCGACGAAACTCCATCGTCCCCGCTACCCGTAGGCCACCGTCGATCGGCGTACAGGCCACCCGTGCCGCTGGAAGATAGATCGGTGTCGTGGCCGGCTCCTCGGTATCACAGATCATCGAATATCCTCTCCCCGCTCGCACCGGGATGTGGACACCGAGATCTCGAGCAAGCCGATTGACCCAGGCTCCCGTCGCAACGACCGCTACATCGGAGCGGATCGGCTCTAAACCCGAGCGCGTGCGAACCTGCACCTCACGCCCCGTGCCTCTGATCCGGGTCACCTCCTGCTCCATCATGAAGGTCGCACCTCTTGCGCGTAGCGCGTCCGCAAGTGCATGGGTATAGCGATTGGGATTCAGATACCGCTGATCGTGGATATCGATGACACAACCGATTGCCCGTGAGAAGAGTGGTGACCGATCCTCGGCCGCCTTGCCTTCGAGGAGATCGTAGTGCAACTCCCCACCCGCGTCTCGGATCAACGCAAACTCACTCAACAAGCCCTCGGCCTCACGTCGATCTCGAAATCCTGCGAGGATGGGGGCCCCGGTCGTTGGTTCTTCCACAGAGAGGCTCAGCTGATCGAAGGCCTCCAGCGCACGAGCATTCAAGATGGCTAGCTTATCCATCATCTGGGCAAAGGCACCTCGCGTGCACTGACTGGCAAAAAGTACCAAGAACCTCCAGAGTTCCGGATCGAACCGTAAAGGAACATAGAGCGGTGAATCTGAACGCAGCAAGGAAAGCAGGCCACTCGTGACCAGGGAGGGCTCATTCAAGGGAATCGCCAGCGCCGGCGAAAGCCAACCAGCATTACCCCAACTCGACCCCTCAGCCACGTCAGCGCCGCGGTCTAGGATCGTTACGTCGTAGCCCTGCTCCTGGAGATGCCACCCACACGCGAGGCCCACGATGCCCGCACCGATGACTACCGCTCGTTTCACCCTTTTACCCCCCTTCCAAGACTAAGCTAACTGCCCAAAGAGACCAAACCGGCAAACCCCATGACGGGAAAAACCTCTGGGGATGCTACGAATATTGGAGGTCAGCGTGAAGGCAGTCGTCGTCGAATCACATGGAGGACCCGATCAGCTTCTGGTCAAAGAGATCGCAGAGCCTGAGCCAAAGGCCAACGAGATCAAAATCCGTCTTCGCGCCGCGGGGGTGAATTTTATCGACATCTACCACCGCGAGGGTGTCTATCCGTTGGCACTCCCTACGGTACTCGGCAACGAGGGCGCAGGAGAGGTGATCGAAGTTGGCGAAGAGGTCACGGAGTTCAGCGTGGGTGATCGGGTCGCCTACACCGGAGTGCTTGGGAGCTTCGCCGAACATGCGGTTGTACCCGCCTTGCGAGCCGTGAAGATCCCCAACGAGGTCTCCTTCGACCAGGCAGCCGCCGCCATGCTCCAGGGGATGACGGCCCAGTTTCTCGCCGACAGCTGTTTCCCACTTAAGGAGCATCAGCTTGCCGTTGTCCACGCCGCAGCAGGTGGAGTTGGTTCCCTCCTCACTCAACTCGCCAGTCACAAGCATCACGCGACCGTGGTCGCCACCACCTCCACCCCTGAGAAGGCAGCCCAAGCGACGCGCAATGGCGCCACGCACTCCATCGACTACGATCACTTTGCAGACCTCGTCCATGAGCTCGGAGGCGCTGATGTCGTCTACGATGGCGTTGGGCAGGCGACCTTTGATCGAAGTTTGGCCTCGCTCAAACCTCGCGGCATGTTGGTCCTCTACGGAGCCGCGAGCGGGCAGGTACCACCTTTTGATCTCCAACGCCTGAACCAAGCTGGTTCGGTCTATGTCACGCGACCGTCACTGGTTCACTATATTGCAACCCGTCAAGAGCTGCTCACAAGGGCGACCACCCTGTTCGCTGACATCGCCTCGGGAATGCTACGCGTCGACATTGGCGGCCGTTACCCACTCGACCACGTCGGTCAGGCCCAACTCGACCTCGCCAGTCGGAACACGACCGGCAAGCTCATTATCACCATCTAGCTTCCAGCAGCCGGTGGGCCCAGTGCCCTCCCCGAGGTCGCGCACTCGCCACTGGGGCATGGTCACGCCATCAGCAGATCACACCTCAACGGGACAAAGGTGTAACGCAGAGCACCCACGATCGGTTGTTACCCGAGATCGGCGGAGAGGGCCTCGAGCAGCGAGCTGAGTAGATAGCCAAGGAAGTTGTAGAGATCCTCAGCAAACTTAGGGGTGAGTTTGGCCTCGTTAATCGAGGTCTGTGCCTCCGAAAGGACAAGACGACAGTAGTTCAATAGGGTAGCGAGTTCGTCAGATTGCTGCAAGCTGAGTTGGGAGGCATCGAGCATACCTTCGCCCATCCGGAGACGAGTGACGATATCACCGATGCCGCTCTCACCACCTTTGACGGCCTCCTCCGCCTCAAGGAGCGGATCATCGTACATCGGTGGAGAAAGTCGCCACGCCTCCTGCCCACCTGAGGCGGCAATCTTGGCGACGAGCAGCATCGACTGTTTGGTGACGTCTCGTTGTTGGGCTGGCAAGGAGACAACAATCGCGTCCCCTTGACGGACAAAGGGCTCCTTCACGCTCGGCCTACTGTCGCCCAAAGGCCATACCGATGGAGGCTCGCGACGTTGTTCTCCATGTCTTCACGGGCGCCCGCCGCAACAATGGCCTTGCCATCACGGTGGACTTGCATGGTAAGCTCCGTTGCCTTCACCTTCGAGAAGGCAAAAAGCATCTGCAGTACATAGATCACGTAGGGGATGAGGTTGACCGGGTCATCCCAGAGAATCGTGACCCAGCTCTCCTCTGCGAGTGTCTCTTCTTGTTTTTCCTCAGTCGGCGAGAGTAATGGTGCTGTAGGCAATCGAACGCAATCCTCCTCACCCCAATTCTAACGGGGTGCTACGAGGCGTAGGATGGACCAGGCAGAGAACTCACCTTCGACTCTACGGTACCTACCTCGCCGCGGGCCTCCCGAGAGACATGGAAAAGGGAGAGATAGTACCAGGTCATCGCGATCCACGTCAGCGTTGCCCCGGCAATATGGATACCGATGAGCCCCGCTGGAAGCCCAGAGAAGTACGTGGTGTAACCAATAATCGCCTGAATAGCACCCACCCAGAGCAACAGACGGGCCCGCCGCTGCACCACCTCCGGTGCGCGTGCTTGATGAAGGAGGAACAGATTCGCCAGGATTAAGGCGACAAGAATGATGGCAAAGTCCGCATGAAGGTAGGCCACTTGGCGCAGGTTGAACGGGAGTCGCGATGAGATCGGAGATCCTGAGTAGGGGCCAGTGCCCGCCACCGCAGTCCCAACCACAATGACCGCTCCGAGGTTCAAGAACATCAGCCGACCAAGCCAAACGGTCTCTTTGCCGACAACGGGTTTTGCCTTACCGCCGGCGGAGATCGCATGCTTGTAGAGCACGAGCGAGTTCCAGAGGACGATGATGGCGAGGACGAAGTGTGCCATCACAAAGGGAGGGGCCAGCTTCTCTAACACCGTGATGCCTCCGAGTACGCTTTCGGCCACCACCTCAACAAAAAGCCCTAACGACAGCCACATGATATCCTTGCGAAACGGCTTGCGGAAGAAGGCAAAGACCGCGTTCACACTCATACCAAGCGCGGCAAAGAAGGTAACCACGCGGTTGACAAACTCAATCATCGGGTGGTAATTGAAGGACGATGTGAAGTGACCGGTCGTGCAATCAGGCCAGGTCGGGCAGCCGAGTCCTGACTGGGTGAGCCGGACGATGCCACCGGTCACGATGATGACGGCGCAAAACACCAGCGTCGCATAGGAGATACGACGGAAGAGGGCAGGAGAGACATCCCAAACCTGCTGTAGGCGTTGTAGGCGTTGCTTCATTACTTGCCCATGCTACCGTGAGACACGAAATTTGGCGCAATCGAGTGCCGTTGGCATCTCATCAACTCCATCGGAAGAATCGAACGGCAAGCAATGGCGCACCGATACCCCAAACCAGCAGGTTGATGATCGCCCATGCTGGCACCGGTCCAGCCATCGCTAGGCCATGGAGAATGAGCTCAGAGGCTCCTGCAGCAGGCAGAAACTTGGCGATCACCTCCAGGAAACCAGGCAGGCTGGTCAGAGGAACGGCCATCGATCCCAAGCCGAGCAGAACGAGCCAGAGCAGTGTTGAGAGACCGAGCACCAGTTCGGCCTTCAGCGTCCCACCGATGAGGAGTCCAAGACCAGTGAAGGCGGCCGTGGCGAGCACCCAACCGAGGATGAAGTAGAGAGGATTCCCCTCCGGGTGATAGCCCATCAATACGCCGATCACGACGAGGACCACCAGCTGAATCACCTCGAGAACAACCACCTGCGCCAACTTCGCCATGATGATGCCACGGCGGCCAAGCGGCGTGACTCCAAGACGCTTGAGTACTCCGTAGTTACGGTCAAAGGCGACGGTGATGGACTGCGAAACCATGCCCGAGGCCATGATGCCAAAGGCGATGGCACCAGCAAGAATGAAGTTCACGCGGCTTGGCACCCCAGGTGGCAACGGCAGGAAGGTTACCGACCCAAACACAAGGAGCCCGAGCACGGGAATAACGAGCGTCAAGAGTGCCGCTTCACCCTGTTGAAGAGTCATCTTGATCTCTGATGAGGCTTGCGCCAGTATGGGCCTAGCCACGCGTCTCCTCCGTCGATGTTTGGATGTGATGGTCGGTACGCGTCTGTGCTGGGGGTATCGGAGGAGCTGTCGTACTCGATTCGTGGCTAGCAGGATTCAGCGAACCGGTTCCCGGCGATGTCGCTGCGATCAGCGACAGATAGATCTCCTCCAACGAAGGGCTGACCGTGGCGACATCCTGGGCCTCAACACCCAGATCGGTCAACGTCTGCACCAGAAGCCCCAACAACTCGGTCGTTGGCTCTGCCTCGACGCGATAACGATCCACCCGCACCGGACGGACATGAGCACCCAGTCGAGTACCGAGCATCACACAATCGATACGATCATGCGCCGTAAACTCAACTCCTTCACCGCCATAGGCCTCACGGAGTCCGGCAGGGCTGCCCATCGCTCGTTCCTTACCTCGATCGATGATGAGGACTCGATCGACCATCCGATCGATCTCCTCGAGCTCGTGTCCCGTCATAAGAATCGCGACCGAGGCTGCGCGTAGTTCAGTGATCAAATCACGGATGGCTGCTTTCCCCTCGGGATCGACTCCAGCTGTTGGCTCATCGAGCAGCAGCACGCGCGGCTGCCCGATGAGAGCAAGTGCGAGCGAAAGTCGCTGCTTCTCACCACCCGAGAGTCGACGGTAAGGTGTCTTCAGCACGGAAGCGAGGCTGAGTTGGGCAACGAGGTCGGCGATGGATCGAGGATGGTCATAAAAACGCGAGTACAGCTCCAAGGCGGCCTTGACGGTCATTCGCGCCGGGATCCCACCCTCTTGCAGCATGACCCCCATCTGGCGGGAGAGTTGTGCCTGCTTGGCGGCTGGTTCGATCCCTAACACTCGAACCGATCCCTCAGTTGGACGTCGATAGCCCTCGATCGTCTCCAACGTAGAGGTCTTGCCCGCGCCATTGGGGCCAAGCAGTCCAAGAACTTCGCCAAAGCCCACCCCGAACGAGAGCGCATCGACCGCAACGGTGGCACCGTAGGTGACGGTGAGTTCCTTAACCTCGATTGCATCGTTCATATGGGTACTAGCCTAGAGAGTCTATGATCGATCTGCGAATTTTGCGAGAAAACCCTGACCGAGTCGCCAGGTTGCTCGGTACCCGAAACGTCCCCTCCGATGAGGTTGCTAAGCTCCTCGAACTCGATACCGAGCTGCGACGGACCTTGGCTGAGCGTGATGAGATTCGCGCCTCGATCAACCAGCTCTCCAAAAGCGTAGGCGAACTCCGTCGTGCCGGCCAGACCGATGCGGCGACCCAAGCCCAAGAGCGCTCCCGCACCCTCGGTGAACAGGTCAAGGAGTTAGAGACGCGCGCCAGCGAACTCACTGAGGCTCGCGATGCGATCTGGCTGGTTACGCCGAACTTACCCGCCAAGGAGGCGCCGATCGGCGAGGACGAGCGTGATAATCGGGTGGTGCGCTACTGGTCCCCTGAGGATGGTCATCGCGGGGTAGAGGACTTCGAGCTGCCCACCTTCGCCGACTATCAGCGGGTCCCCCATTGGGAGACCGGCACTGAATTGGGTATCCTCGACTTCGAACGCGCCACCAAAATATCTGGATCGATGTTCTCCATGTATCGAGGCCCTGGGGCACGGCTGCTGCGCTCACTGACCAGCTTGGCACTCGACATGCACGCCGAGGCCTTCGAGGAGATTCGTCCACCCACCCTGGTCAAGCGAGAGACCATGCAGGCAACCGGCCATCTCCCGAAGTTCGTCGATGAAGCCTATGCGATCGAACGCGACGATCTCTATCTGATTCCCACCGCCGAGGTACCGCTCACCTCGCTGGGGCGTAATGAGATTCTCGACGAGGCCCAACTCCCACTTCGCTTCGCCGCCTACACTCCATGCTTCCGTCGTGAGGCCGGTGCTGCTGGTCGCGACACGCGAGGCCTGCTACGCCTGCACGAATTCGACAAGGTTGAGCTCCTCTCCTACTGCACCCCCGACCAGGGTCATGACCTCTTCCTCGAAGTACTCCGACGAGCAGAACTCCTGTTACAGGCGTTGGGGCTCACTTACCGCGTGCTCGACCTGTGCACCGGCGACCTCGGCCAATCCTCAGCACGAACCTTTGACCTTGAGGTCTTCTCCCCAGGAACGGACAAGTGGCTCGAGGTGAGTTCAGTCAGCCTCTTCACCGATTATCAAGCACGGCGAGCTAATATCCGCTATCGTTCAAGCGACGGATCCGTGAACTACGTCTACACGGTCAATGGATCGGCCCTGGCCTGGGGGAGAGTCATCGCGGCGATGCTCGAGGTTGGTCGCCAGCCTGATGGAAGCGTCCTCCTTGCCGAGGTGTTGGCTCCGTACTTCCGTGGAACCACCATCACAAAATCGGAGAAATCTCTCCCGCCGATTTCCAAAAACCGCTGATTCCTTGCTAGCGTAACTCATGTGAGTACTGCACAAGTTATCTTTGCTACGGCGCTGGGCATCATTGCCCTCGGTATTGTTGGGTTTGCAATCTATGTTTTCTCCACCACCATGTGGGGGAATCGCTGGGTGAGGAGGGTCCGGTGAGTAAAGGGGCTACGGTCTACAAGGGCAAGAGCGGGCAATGGGCCTTTGTCCTGCATCGAGTCACCGGGTTCTTGGTGTTTCTCTTCCTGCTGCTCCATATCGTCGACGTTTCAACACTCAACGATCCCCATGTCTATAACCAGATCCACCAACTCTACGGCAACATCTTTCTCCGCCTCTTCGAGGTCGGGCTGCTGTTCGCACTGCTCTATCACGCACTGAACGGCTTACGCGTGATTATGATCGACTTCTGGCCCGGCGTCATCAAGAATGAAAAGGGCGTCTTTAACTTCATGCTTTCGCTTGCGATCGTCTTGACCATCATTGGTGGTTGGTTCATCGTCAAGCCATTCTTTCTAGGAGCGCACTGATGGCAGCCGCACTGACCAGGGGACAGGGCAGAGGGCAACGGAGTTCTCGTCAGAACTTTGAGACATGGGCGTGGTTTTTCATGCGCGTCTCCGGGATCATCCTCTTCTTCCTCGCACTCATCCACATGTACATCATGCACATTGAGAACGATGTCACCCACACCACTGTCAGCTTTGTGGCCCGACGATGGGCGAATCCATGGTGGAAGCTCTTTGACTGGTGGTTGCTCGTCCTTGGACTGCTCCACGGTGGTAATGGTCTACGAACGATCATCGACGACTATGTCAAGAAGCCCCTGAAGCGTACCCTAACGAAAGCGTTGCTCTACGTGGTCGGCAGTGGTCTGTTCCTGCTCGGCACCATCACTGTCTTGACCTTCAAGTAGCGCTTCAGCAGACAATCACGTGACGGCAGACAACCACGTGACGGCAGAGCATACCCTGGTCCACCTCACTCCCCTGAGTATCGCCCACTGCACGGCGATCGCAGCGGGAGAGCGTCAGTCCAACTGGGCAGGCGATTACCCCTCGGCCGGCGACCGCTTCATCGCCCTTGGTACGCTCGAACGACCAGAGGAGCCATTTCCGTGGTGCCATTACCAGGTACTCCTCGCAAGCGGTCTCCTCATCGGTGGAGCCGGGTTCCACGGCGCGCCCGTCAATGAAACGGTCGAGATCGGTTACGGTATCGTCGGTTCCCAACGCGGGCGCGGATGCGCCACCCAAGCGGTTGCACTGCTTCTCCAGATTGCACAGGAGGCGAGAGAGGTGGCGGTGGTGCGGGCAACCACGCTGCCCACCAACCGCGCCTCACAGCGGGTGTTAGAGCATCTGAACTTCTCACGCATCCAAGATGCAGGGGAGGAGTTTGTCTACCTCAAGAGTGTTGAGTAGCACCAAGGTCGTAACTTCGCACGCCGACCAGATCAGAGAAGAGCTCAGGCCGACAGGTAAAGAGCAGAATCTGGTAACGATGGGCGGCACGACTGAGGATGGACTTTAGCCGCATCAATCGTACGCCATCGGCGTTGAGCATCGCATCATCGAGCATCAAGAAGAGCGGTACTCCTCGTTCCGCCATCAGATCGGCGACGCTGAGCCGGGTGAGAAGGGCTATCTGCTCACGGGTTCCCCAGGACAGCCGGTCCACCGACTCCCATCGATGCCCACGGAGCAACTGTTGCGGTGCAAATGCTTCGCCGAGTTCGACCGTGGCATCCGAGAAGAGCTGTCTCGCGTACGCATCGAGCCGTTCCTTCATCGGGGCATTGAGATCCTGTTGGACATCGGCGACGATGCCTTCGGCGATGTCGATCAGCACCCCAAGAGCGTCACGGCGCTCCTCCAGCGAGGCGACCAGCATGCGTGCGCGTTCGCACTCCACCTCTGCGGCAACCAGCTCCTCCTCGGAGAAGGGATCCGCTCGGATTTGACCGAGTACCCCTTGGCGCTCTTCACGACATTGCTGTACCTGTCGTCGATGTTGATTGAGGCGATCCTCAAGGTCAGTGATACGTTCGCCAACCTCCTCGAGGGTCTCTGCCCCAATCACTTGCTCGAGCGTCCCGAGCTCTGTCTCCGACGCGACTTTTTTGGCAAGCAGTTCCGCACGCAGCACCCGCAGGTCGTCTATCCCTTGCTCATCGCCTTGACGGAGCACGGATGCCCCAAGCCATCGTATCGCCTCGCCATGGCGAAGGCGCTCCTCCTGGAGCTGGTGCAGTTCGCCTTCGAGCCGATCGATCTCCGCCGCGTGAAACGAGATCGTCGCAGCTAGTTCATCACCCTCCTCGATGGATAGATCCTCACCATCTGCCCCATCCAGCTCCCCGAGTTCTGCCTCAATCACCTCACGTCGGGTCCACTGGAGCGAGCGGCGACGCGCCAAGGTCGCCAAGCGCTCGGCGAGACTCTCACCCTCTCCCTCCAATCGCATCCTCTCGCGCGTCAGGTTTTGGAGCGAGAGCGTGAGCTCCCGATGTTCGCGCTCGCGTGCCCGAAGATCGGCGACGTTCTCGACCGCAAGTGCCCCGAGCCTTCGCTCGAGTTCCTTCTCGGCATCGTGAAGCTCTTGTCGCAACATCGCTGCACTCTGCTGAGGAGTTAAGGAGACCCTCGCAACGCCAGGCACCGTGAGCAGCATCTCCTCGTCGAGCATGACGGTCTGCGAGCTCGATACCGGCTCTCCATTGATGTAGAGACGATTGATGTGAAGACCATTGGCGTCGAGGCCCTCGGTCTCTTCGATCTCGATCGCGACTACCGTGCTGAGCGTCTGAAGCCGTGCTCGCAGGTTAGCGACACTCGTCTCAAGCTCACCAAGCGCCTCGCTCCCTTCCCCGAGTGCGAGGCCCGCCAGTTGATCCTGGAGGGCACTGATTTCTCCAGTGAGCGCCTCTAGTTGATCCAACGTTGCGCGTATTTGACGCTCCTGTTCATCGATGGAATCGAGTTCTTCCTGGCGCTCCTGTTGGTCACGGATGAGCTCACGAACCCTCGCCTTCGTCGCCATCGCCTCCTCCTTTGCCCCGAGCATGGCTCGACGCTCTTGATGGAACCGCAGCGATCCTTGGCACTCATCGATGGCCTCCTCCACCGTGGTGATAGCCAGTTGGGCCTCAGCGAGTTGGGCTTGTTCCTGGGTCAGTTGGGCCAACCGATTGTCAGTATCTTCGATCCGATCGGCCAAGCCCAACAACACTGACTCTACACGCGCGCGGTCCTCTAGGGCGCGTCGGAGCTCCTCTTTACGCTGCTGTTGTGCAGTACGCTCATCGTGCAATATCCTCTCCGTGCCCTGGGCCTCGAGTACGTCGAGCGTGGCCTGCAGCTGCTCCAGTCGCCCGCGTAGACCCTCAGAGTTTGCCCGGAGCTGTTTTTGCTGTGCATAGGCAATCTCACTCGCTTCAAGCGCCCGCTTGGCTGCCGCAAGGGGACCTCCTCTTCCCGTGGGGCTCATCACCTCACTACGGATGCGTTCCAACCGCGAGATCAAGGCATCGGCCGCAGTCTCTCGTGCCGATCCGATCTCCTCGCCGATCTCGCGGACAAAAAAACTCCGTGCGTTCTCCATTGCCGTCTCGGCACCGAGTGACTTGCCTTGGGGGACCCAAAACACACCGGGGAGTCCAAGCTGGCTCTCCGTGATCACGCGAGCCTGTGGTGCCTCGAAGCGAAAGAGTTCGACGAGGCGCATCACCGCCTCGTCCCCACTCAACACCGTCGAACCCGAACGCAACACGCAGGTTCCGCCTCGTCGGAAGAACTCCTTCGTCAGCTCATAGGTTGTACCCTCATGGAGAAAGGTCACCCGCACCAAGGGACGCGCATCAGGCTGATCGTTAGGGGCGAGGTCCTGCTGGGGAGCCTGCGAACTGTAACGCTCCATGAAGACGGCGGCGATCGCGGCCTGGATCGTGCTCTTTCCCGCCTCGTTGGGGCCATGAATGAGATTGATACCCTCGACAAGGCCGTCGAGCACAAAAGGCTCGCGAAACTTTCTCACTCTCTCAAGCTGTACGGAGATGAGCTGCATCTACTGCCTCTCGTCAAGAGCGAGGAGTTCGAGCACGGCACGACGAAAGACACCAGCGTCGATACCATCTCGCCGTTGGAACAGGCGCTCCAAGACAAGGCCATTCACACCCCCCAGCGCGAGCGAGGCGATCTCCTCATCGGTGGGCAGAATCTCGACCGCAGCCGCCTCCCAATCAAGGGCTTGGACGCGAGCGCGCAGCACCTCCTCTAGCGTATTGAGCGTCTCGAGATCCTCCAGGTCCACATAGCCTCGAATCGTCAACTTCACCACATCAGTGTCATGAAACTGCTCAAGTTCCTGTTTGAAGCGGTCAAGATCCATCTGGGTCCCAAGCTCCACCGTCTCCTCATGCCAATCAAAGCGACCCGTCCGATGCGCCGAGATGACTGGTGGTGCCCCCGGACTCGCAATCTCGACGAGCACCACTGAACCAGAATCGTTCTGGGTGAATCGATCCGTCTCCGGAGTACCGCTGTAATAGGTCCGCTCATCGACACGGTACAGACCATGCCAGTCCCCCAGAGCGAGATAATCAAGGCGTGCCCGGGTCGCTCGATCGAACGCGATCGGATTGTTGGCCTCAGCCATCTCCGGCAGGATACCCGTTACTGCGCCGTGGGCAACGCCGATCCGCAGGTAACCAGGAGGCGACTCCATATGATCGAGTTCGGCGGTAAGGTCGCGCCCAGCATAGCGTGCCTGTAGTGGAGCCGGGAGAACCGCCGTCGCGCACCCATCGAGCAGGATCGGTGAGGGAGTCGTCATGAGGACAACACCGGGACCAAAGATCAACCCATCGGCCAGCTGGTCCCAGATCCCATGAGGAACCGCCGCATCGTGGTTACCAGGAAGGAGCAGCCAAGGACCTTCGAAGGCCTGCATCGCCCGCGCAAGCCGCTGCAAGGAGACCCGATCCGGACGGGCAAACTCAAACACATCACCCGCAACCAGAATAAAATCGACCGCCTCGTCGGTCGCTAGCTGGGCAATGCGCTCCACTGCTTGATGGCGTGCATCCTTGAGATAGACGGATCGCTCTCCAAAAAAGCGAAAAGTCTCCCCAATCTGCCAGTCAGCCGTGTGTAAGAACTTCACCATGAGGGTCCTCCCAAGCGTCATGGGGCGGTGTCCAGGCTAACCGCGCCTCACGCTCTGTTGATGATCCTACCGCCACACAACCCGTGTACTCAATCGCACCCAGAGCGAAGCCGACCACTGTCATCCCTTACGGCCCGTTGAGGTTGTGAAGGATCCTGGAGAGTGCCACCAGCAACCCTTGGCGCTCCACGGGTGAAAAGCCGGCTGTGACCGCCTCCTCGTGACGCCAGGCGAGCGCGGTTGCCCGATCGATCACCTCACGCCCGTGCGTGGTCAAGAGCACCTGATGGGCACGCCGATCACCCGGATGAGGACTACGCGCGATGAGGCCGTCAGCCTCGAGATCATCGAGCAGGGCGACCAGGGTACTCGCCGGGACGTGGGCGTGCTCAGCAAGGCGATGCTGGGTGAGCGGCCCGACCTCGGCGAGGACGCGAAGGACACCAAAGCTGCGAGGTTCCAGGGAGAGGGAGGTCATCAAGGAGTGAAAGCGCTGCGTCTCCATGGCTCCGAGAAACGACAACATAAAAGCGACACTCTCACCAAAGGGGCGCAGTTCGTCACGATCACGGTTGGTCACCATAGCTACACTAGTGGCCCAGTGAGCAACTATATTGAACTGCAATGAATAATTCAGTTCCGAATAATTTCTTTAGCAAACTGGGCCGCGGCGTGCTCGCCCATCGCCGCCTGGTGGTCATCATCTGGGTTCTGCTCTTCCTCGCTGGCGGTGTTGCCGCCGGCAAAGTGGTCAACCGACTGAGTTACAACTTTGCCACTCCCGGTCAACCTGGCTACGTGGCCTCGCAGAAGATCCTGCGCCACTTTGGCAACGGTGGCCAGAATCCACCAGCGATCGCCGTGATCACCGGCGTGGACAACGCCAACACAGCCACCGTTTTGCACGCCCTCACCACAGTCGCCCAACAGTACCCAAGCATTCGTTTTGTCGACTCCTTTAACGCGCCCCGCCTCGATCTGCTTCAGCACGGGGATGAGGTCGTCTACCTTTTCGGAGGGCCTCCCACCTCACTCGCCCCCTCCACAGTGCCGAATCAGATCACCGCTGGGCTCAGCCACGACCTCCCCACCCTGCACGTCGCACTCACCGGAGAGGCCCAACTCGCCTCCGCGGGTAAGAGTTCCGGGTTTGGCGTCTTAGCCGAGACGATCATCGCGGGGATCGGGGCACTGGCTATCCTCGCCTTCGTCTTTGCCTCGGTGCTGGCGATTATTCCCTTGGTGATCGCTGCGGTCTCCATCTTGGCCACTTTTCTCATCCTCCTCGGCCTTAGCTACCTCACTTCGGTGGCGTTTGTGGTCGAGTTTCTCGTCTCGCTCATCGGTCTCGGTATCGCCATCGACTACTCGCTGCTCATCGTCACGCGCTGGCGCGAAGAACGAGGCAATGGTCTTGCCAATCGAGACGCGATCTTGATGTCGATGGCGACTGCTGGACGGTCCGTCGCACTCTCTGGCATCACCGTCGCGGTGGGCCTCCTTGCGCTGATCGTGCTGCCAGTGCCACTGTTGCGGTCCACAGGGATCGGTGGAGTGTTGATCCCGATCATCTCGATCGCCGTGGTGCTTACCCTGTTACCGGTACTCCTCTCGCTTGTCGGTGAACGCCTCGACTGGCCCCATCGAAAGATCGCCAAAGGAGGCTCTCCTGCGTGGCATCGAATCGGCACCTTCATCACTGGCCATGCCTGGCCCTCGTTAATCTTCGCCGGTGTGCTCATCATCGTCTTTGCACTGCCAATCTTTAGCATTCGACTGGGACAGGATCAGGCGGGGAGCCAATCGAGCTCAACTCCTGCCGCTCGTACCTATCATGCACTCCTGCGTGCAGGGTATACGCCGGGCATCCTGTCGCCGATGGAGGTCATCGAAGGACCGAGTCAGGCCGCGCATGTGACCTCCATGGTGCGATCGACCCCCGGGATCGTTGGAGCCGCGCATCCAACTGGCCTATCAGGCACCCGGAGCGGACTCGCCGATGTCATTGCCATTCCGAACGTCGAAACCGTCAACTCCGCCAACTTCGCTCCCGTCAATGCACTGGACTCACTCGCCCAGCACCACCCCTCCATTATCGGAGTGGCCGGGCTCGGGCCCAACGACCTCGACTCCACCAACGCCATCTATGGGCAAACACCACTGATGCTCGGCATCATCGCCATTTTGACGTTCGTCTTACTTTCGACAGCGCTCAAGAGTGTCATCCTTGCCATCAAGGCAGTGATCGTCAACCTCTTCTCGCTTGCGGCCACCTTCGGCATTCTCACCTGGTTCTGGCAATCCGGTCATCTCTCCAAACTCATCTTTGGTATTCCCGCCACCGGTGCCATCACCTTTTGGATCCCGATCTCGACCTTTGCCTTCCTCTTCGGCCTTTCGATGGACTACGAGGTCTTCATTCTCACGCGCATCCGAGAAGAGTACGATGTGACCAAATCAACACGAACAGCGATCATCAACGGTCTCTCAAGGACAGGCAAACTGGTGACGAGCGCTGCACTCATCCTGTTCCTCGCCTTCGCCTCCCTGGCCTCCGCACCCATCACCGATATCCGCGTGCTGGCCACTGGTCTTGGGATCGGCATCCTCGTCGATGCCACCATCATCAGAGGGATCGCTGTCCCCGCATTGATTCAGCTCTTTGGGCGCCTCAACTGGTGGATACCGTCTTGGTGGCCACACCGCGAAGCCAGTACTACCTCGTCGCCCCTGGTTGACGTGTCCGCAACCCACTAAACGCAATCACGCCACGCTTCTCGCGTTCGCGTACAAAGAGCGACGCCTGAGTCGTCCCAACGGTTAGCGTGCCAGCAGCGAGTTCTCCCGTTTCACCGAGATACACGTACGTATCACCCCTGGACAGAGAGCACCGATACACTCGTCCTGGGGCCGAGGAGGTCAACCCTGCACCTCGAACAACGGGTACAAGCGAGTGATGCAACGCCTCGCGCCCCTTTTGACCCCCTCATCGAGTAGCTCGACTCGATGTGGTCACGCAAACCCCTCGGCCAGCAGCACTGTGCCCTGGTACGAATGATTTCAGCCGAGAGCGGTTGGTCATAAACCACTTTGCGTGTTGTTTCTCATTGCCTTCCCACCCCAGCATGCAGCTCCCCGCCTCTTCGGTACATTTCCCAATAATTATCACTCTACCCCATTAAGTTATAAGGTATTTTTCTCCGATAATTCTCACTGTAGGCGTTTTCTCCCAATTCGGAGTCGCATTAAGACGCTTACAAGGAGGATGGATCGAAATGGCGCCAAAGATGGCAGTACGGTTGCTCGGAACTCTCGCGATATCTGGAGGCTTGAGTCTCGTCGGAGTGGGGGCAACCAGCACGATGATCACAACAGCTGCACGGGCCACACATCCCGCAGCAGTCAAAACGGTGAAGACTCGCGTCACCGCGGCTTGGCCCATCACGGCCATCGCCGCCAGCGCAAGCGGAAAGGGCTACCTCGTCGCTGCACAAGATGGGGGCATCTTCAACTTCGGCGACGCAGCCTTCGACGGCAACACCTACACGGATGGTCTCACCGGGCTCTCCGGCGCACACCCGCTCGCTGCGCCGATCGTCGGGATGGCCGCGAATCCCACCGGCACCGGTTACTGGCTCGTTGCCAAGGATGGGGGCGTCTTCAACTTTGGAGGCGCAAAGTTCTCTGGTTCCACCTACACCTATGGCATCACCGGCCTCTCGGGAGCGCATGCACTTGCTGCGCCGATCGTCGGGATGGCCGCGAATCCCACCGGGGCTGGTTACTGGCTCGTGGCGGCCGATGGTGGGGTCTTTGACTTTGGAGGCGCGCCCTTTAAGGGTTCCACCTACACCTATGGCATCACCGGCCTCTCTGGAGCGCATCCGCTCTCCGCGCCGATCGTCGCGATCATACCGACGCCAGATGGCGGTGGCTACTGGCTCGTGGCGGCCGATGGTGGGGTCTTTGACTTTGGTAACGCTAAGTTTTTCGGATCGACCTACACGCAGGGCTACACCGGATTAAACGGCAATCACCCGATCAGCGGTCGAATCGTCGGTGGTGCTGCCGCGCCGAACGGCACTGGCTACTGGCTCGTCTCCTCAACCGGAACGGTCTATAACTTTGGTAGTGCACCCAACGAGGGTGACACCATGACGAAGGGCTACACCGGCCTCAGCGGAAATCACCCACTCCCCGCCCCGGTCGTCTCGATCGCGGCCGATCCAGCTGGTACTGGCTACTGGCTTGCCGGCAGCGACGGTGCGGTCTATAACTTTGGTAGTGCACCCAACGAGGGTGACGTGCCAAGCCTGCCAACACCGGGTAACACTTCGTCAGGCAGCGGAGGTGGCCAGGCCACAACAACGACGCAGGCTCCAAATGCGAATACTCCCAATGTCAATACTTCACACCAGAATTCACCTCCTACCAGCGCACTGGTGAATCCTGCCGCTAACATCGCGCCAAGCCCGAACTACTACGCCAGCTGCACCAGCGCTGCCAACGCGGGACAGGTCGCCAATAGCGTCGCCTGTGAACAGAGCGCCGTAGCAGCCCTTGACAACGGTCGTGCCGATCAGGGGCTCCCCGCCATGACTCTGCCCAACAACTTCTACCAACTTCCCGCCATCGATCAACTCTTTGTGCTGGTCAATGAGGAGCGGGTCTCACGAGGTCTGACGCCGGTCTACGGGCTCGTCAACTCACTGAACGCGCTAGCGGCACAGGGTTCTACCGCCAACACCGACCCCCCGATCTCGCAAGCGACCTTCTCCACCGGTCCATGGGCACTCGGGCTCTACGCCAACTGGGCAGAGGACTTCTCCACCGCCGGCAGTATGTATGACTGGATGTATAACGACGGATGGGGTGGCGCCGGCAACACGAGCAACTTGGCGTGCACCAGTCCGACATCGTCTGGTTGTTGGGGACACCGGAGTAACATTCTCGTCCCCAACAGCACTGGCTACACTCCGGTCATGGGAGCTGCCTCCGTAAACGAGTCATCACTCGGCGGCTGGGCTGGTTTCGAGTCGGATGCAACCATCCTCACAGAGGTTGCAAACTCCCAGATCAACACCGTCTCCTACAGCTACACCTGGGCACAGGCAGTAGCCGCGGGCGCCAACCCCCAAACCTAAACCATGCGACTCCACAAGGGCCGTTGTCTTGTTAGACGACGGCCCTTTGGTCGTTTTCGTCGACCATCAAACAGGCTGGATCGGAGGAAAGAGGATCTCCAAACGTGGCAAAGGCCCGCGACCGTGAGCCACCGCAGAGGTCGCGATAGTCACAACTACCACAGCTCCCATGGAACCGGGCTCCCCGTATGTCCCCTAACAGCGGGTTATCGCGATAGATCGACACGAGCGACTGCTCACGCACCGAACCAAGGGTAACCGGGAGGAAGCCGGACGGATACACATCACCGTTGTGAGCGACAAAGATAATACCTTTACCGTCGCGAGTACTGGCCAAGGCGACACGGTTGGCGTGCACAGGAGCGCCGAGGAGGCGTCGCGCCTCTGTGATGAGTTCTCTATAGAGAGGACCGGTCGTTGCGTTCCCCTCTTGACGTTCGCGAACCACCCTCCGAAAGAAGGGGGCCTCAACGGTACGAACCACCAGTCCATAGCCGCTCATGTCATAGAGAAAGTTGGCGACATCCTCATTCTCCTGGGGAGACAACGAGAGCATCGAGACACCACGACCCACCTCGATCACAAAAAAGACTTCCCAGATCTTGATACCCTTCGAGACAAGAAACGCAACGATCTGCGGCAGCTCATGAACGGTATCCACCATGACGGTCGAGTTGATCTGTACCGTAAATCCCCACCGAGTGAGACGGTCGATTGCCTCCGCCGTCTGCGCGAAGTGGCCATCGACCCCTCGAATCGAATCATGAACCGCACCAACCCCATCGAGCGAGATGGAGACCGATCGGACACCCAACCCTCGCAACTCTTCGGCCCGTTCCTCTGAGAGCAGGTGGCTCACCGCAGGGGCGAGGGCAACACGCACGCCACGAGTCTTGGCAGCGACGATCAGTTCATCGAGATCTGTCCGCATCAAGACATCGCCACCGGTCATGATCAAGATAGGACTCGGCTGGCCAAAACTAGCGATCTGATCGATAAGGTCGATACCCTCCTCGGTGGTGAGCTGATCGGGCAGGCCACAAGAGATCGCATCCGCTCGACAGTGTCGACAAGCCAGCGGGCACGCCTTCGTGGTCTCCCAAAAGACCAGTTGTGGCGTCTGATCGTAACGAGCATCTCGTGCAGTTTTCATCGTGGATAGCACCATCCACCTCCATCCCGTAGCGGTGATCTAGCGGATTGGATCACCCCAGTTGGTGATCGAACCCCATAGGTTATGGTAAACCTGGTCTCCAGCGCTTCAAGAGGATCAGTGCAGAAAATGGACCTTTGGCCCTACGAGCTCTCATCCTTTGCCACAGGCCAGGCGGTGATGACGAAGCCGCTTGGACATGCCTTCGCCTATCCTCGATGGCCGAAAAGGGCCAGGAGGACCGACCAGCCTACGGCCACACCTCGGTCGTTCGGTGATTGCTGTACGCGAGCGAAGTACCCCCAACGGGATTTGAACCCGTGTCGCCGCCGTGAAAGGGCGGTGTCCTAGGCCGCTAGACGATGGGGGCTCGGGACCCAACTACTCTAGTCGGAGGTCGCGAATCTCCAGGTTGTACCCTCGGCACTATCCTCAAGGAGAATGCCACACGCCGCCACCCCGTCACGAATCTTGTCAGAGGCCGCGAAATCCTTGGCCGCGCGTGCGCTGGCCCGAAGCTCGATGACGAGTTGAAGGAGCGGATCGAGCAACGCTTTGCGATCAACGAACCCGTCCACCAGTGCGGCATCGAGTTCCCCAACCATCGACATCGCCTCCTCGGTCTGCCCCGCTGCGATCGTGGCCGCCAACTCAGTCATGGCTTGGTCGACACGATAGGCGCCCAGGGCCTCTCGAAAGCGCTGCTGTGCCGAGTTTGTCTCTTGCACCACTGTCCGCTGGGATAACGGTGTATCTTGGCGGTGAGCGAGTCCGAGGGAGTCGACATCAAGCACCGAACCGGATGGATACTCCTGGACCTGGCCATCACGGCGAAGCGTTAAGAGTCCCTTTCCGAGCACCTCCACGCGGCCCGTCGCGTCGATCGTGACACAGGTATGCTCATCGATACCGATGACCGGTACTCCATCGGGCAACTCTGCTTCAAGCATCCGCAGGCGACGATCGCCGATATAACAAAAGCGCGTGTCGTGGGTCGCCCCTTCATGGTTATCAAAGTGGGGCACAACGGCTGCCTCGATCCCAAAGACGCTCAAAAGATCGAGTCCATCCTGCCAAAAGGGATCGCTCCCTGCCTTGTAGATCTCATAGACCGGGATGGAGTAACGCCCGGTGGTCACCGCCGCCGCACTAGCAAAACAGAGGGTCACATCGCGAGCTAACTGCTCCTGCAAAATCTTTGCCGCACCGACCTGGTGCAAGTTCCCGAGCGCATAGCTAGGGCTACCAGGTCCAGCAAAGATGTAGTTCGCCGACTCTAACTCCCGGCGAAAACGCGTTACCTCCAACGCATCTGCATCCTTCGCACGTCGCAACGAAGCGACTCCAAGGTCCGTGAGAAGACTCTCAGCAAAGAAGCTCTGTGCCTTCTCGGTTAACTCATCGGCGTTCTCCTGGAACCCATAGGTGGTATCAATCAGGACCGCGCGTGCCGGCGTCTCGAGCGAGTCAAGAAGGGCGCGGTGAACCTTGACCATCGAAGGAGCGGTCTCTCCAGATCCCATCAGTGCAATGCGGGCTGACAATGTTTCCTACTCTTTCTTTACGGTGGCTTTGCCTCTACCCTAACGAATTTGAGCCCTGCCTCATTCCGTCATGGGCACCACGCCCTGGGATCCGCGCTCTGATTCCGATGTTGTCAGAGCCAACGACTAGGTGTAATGATCGACGTCGGTTACGTCTTCGCCCTTGGTGGCCTCTCGAAGCACACAACTTCCAAGGATACAAAAGGGAAGAGGAATGCCGATCACCGTCACACTACTCGAAGATGCGCTACGCGCACTGGCCATCGAAGGCGAATGGGAAAGATACCTCAAGATACAGGCACGCTTTCGTACCTACAGTGCTCGTAATGCACTCCTCATTGCACGACAGTGCCCCGGTGCCACGCACGTCGCCGGTTACCGCACCTGGCAATCTCTCGGCCGCCAGGTGATGAAGGGTTCTCGAGCCATCAAGATCGTCGCACCCATCAAACACGAGGATGGCAACGTGGGTTTTCGCACCGTCTCAGTCTTTGACCTCAGCCAGACAGCGGGAGCCGCCTTGCCCGCAACCCCTCAGCTCCTCGTCGGTGAGGACCAGGCTGGGATCTTCGACGCCCTGGTGGCTGTGGCCAAGAGTCAGGGTTTCGTAGCGTCACGAGGGGACCTACCTGATGGCATCAATGGGCTCTGCTCCCATCTCGCCCGAACGATTACGATCTCAGCGACCCTCCCGGCGCGCCACCAGGCCAAAACGCTCGCTCATGAACTCGGGCATGCTCTCTTACACGGAGAAGTGGGGGTAACCCGGGCAATCGCAGAATTCGAGGCCGAATCCGTCGCCTATCTAGTCTGTCATGCCTTTGGCATCGAGAGTGCGAGTTATACCTTTGGCTACATCATGCAGTGGGCTGGTGGACCCACCCAAGCACTCGAGGCAATCCTCACCTCAGGTGAGCGCATCCGCACCGCCGCCGAGGTCATCGTCGACGCAGCCCAGCATCACCTCGATCGCTCGATCTCACAACAGGTCGCCTAGCCGACTCGACTCTGCGATGATCACCCTTTGCACTACTCCCATAGATACCGATGGACGGTTACTATCGCCTTCCCATATCCTTACGCCAGAGTGAACGAGCAAGGATTTTCGAGTCATCCACTCGGAAGGCATACTTGCCAGCCACTTCGCGCACCTCTGCCATCAGCCCATCCGAGAGTGTCGTCGGATTCAGACCCAGTTCAAGGAAGGTATGGTTATCCACACGAAGGGTATTCTCGTCAGCCTCAAGCCTCGGATTCGCAAGGTACTCGATCTCAACCCCGGTGCGCTCAGCCACCAAGGCCGCGAGATCGCGAACCCGGTGGGTCTCGGTGACTTGGTTGAGAATACGGGGTCGCTCGCCCGCCTCCGGCGGATTGTCGATCGCCAACTCGATGCAGCGAACGGTGTCGGTGATGTGAATAAAGGCCCGTGTCTGACCACCGGTACCGTGCACAGTCAGCGGATGCCCGATCGCCGCTTGCATCAAGAAGCGATTCAAGACCGTTCCGTAGTCACCGTCGTAGTCAAAGCGATTGATCAGGCGCTCATCCACAGTCGTCTGTGGTGTCTGCGTCCCCCACACGATCCCTTGGTGTAAATCCGTGACACGAAGACGATCATTCTTCGCGTAGAAGGCAAACATCAGCTGATCGAGGGTCTTGGTCATGTGATACACCGACCCGGGGCTCGCGGGATGGAGGATATCACGCTTGACGACTCCACTCGGCGTCTCAAGCATCACCTCAAGGTAGCCCTCCGGGATGAGAGAATCATCTGACCAACCGTACCCATAGACCCCCATGGTGCCGAGATGGACGAGATGCACGGGCAGCTCAGTATCGGCGATCGCCGCTAAGAGGTTATGGGTCGCGCGAATATTGTTGTCAACGGTGTAACGCTTGGCGTCGATCGAGCGCATCGAGTAGGGCGCGGAGCGCTGCTCAGCGAAGTGGACGACCGCATCCGGTCGCTCCTCGAGAAGGAAGGCACGCAGACGATCAAACTCCGTGGCGAGGTCCATAAAATGGGTGCGAATAACCTTGCCGGAGATCTCTTCCCATGCACTGGTTCGCACGCTCAACGGAGAGATCGGGGTGAGTGACTCGGTCTCCATCTCGACATCGATCTTGCGACGGGAGAGGTTGTCGACGATAATCACCTCGTGATCACGAGAAGAGAGGTGAAGTGCAGTCGGCCAACCGCAGAAGCCATCGCCACCAAATACCACTATTTTCATGTCTGCTCACTTCCATTACTCGATGGGCATTACCAGCCCCAAAGCAGTTCGGTCTTTCGTGCCTTCAAGTACGAAAGCTCGATTCGGCAATGCGCCACCGTCTCCTAGCAAGGATAGTGTCCATCTTGACTCGATAACCCGCAAACATAGGTTTCTTGTCGCCTTAGATCGCCATCGGACGAATACTATCACTTGTCATCGAGCGTTGAGTCGATGAACATGTTAGGAGTTTGTGGTTGCACAGACGGCAGACGCCGAGGACCGGGTCGTCAACTGCAGCCTGGACACCAATGGGGCAGAAGAGCGATCGGGTCCCATCCGACTCTGCTGCTACCAACAGCGTCAATCAAGGCGAAAACTTTTTGAGCAATACTCGCTAAGTGAGCAAATCGGCTCGCCCCATACACCTAAGGTCAGATTTGGCAAACAGTGCCAGTAACGTGTTCCAATGGAAGAGTTGTAGCTCGCACCTCGCATACGAATCGCCTCGCCTAACCAATACCATAGTGAACCAGTCAGCACAGATGGGTTCCGGCAGGCATCAATCGACACCCGTTACGGTCCATCTCCTGGGACAGCCACTTCCCTATCCATCTTGGGCGCTAGAATACGTAGTGGGGAACCAGGTATTAGTGTCATCACACGAGCCAGTGTCTACCATGGCGTGAAGGGAAGCGATGCGGCCGTGCACCATAGATGAGTCGGTTTTGCCAGAGGGTGTTGCTGATGTCGCCTCTACTCTGTCTCGGTGGTCTCCTTCGGAAGCGTTTTATCTCTCGGAAGGCACTGCGCTCGCCCTGCAACTAGGCCACCGGCAGTCGAGAGACTTAGACTTCTTCACCAGGGCTCCACTTCAGCGACTTCCCCAGCTGGCAGATCTCGAACGTAGTATAAGGACAAATTATTCGTTCGAATAGATCCTTCGAACCCCTGAACAGCAAGAGTTCCGAGTTGACGGAATAGCCACCACCTTGTTGGCTTATCCGTTCCAGCATCGCGATGGTTTCTGTAGTTGGCGTGGATTGTGGGTTGCAGACCCACGTGATATCGCCATTCAAAAAGCCTATACCACCGGGCGTCGGGCCGTAGCTCGGGACTATGTCGACCTACACGCGCTACTCTGCATGGCGCAGACTATATCGCTTGGCGACCTCTTACAGGCTGCACAGATTGTCTACGGCGGAAGCTTTTCTTCGCGACTATTTCTACGACAACTGACTGACGAGAGTGATCTTATCGACGTTGATGACGCGATCCCTCTGCTGATCTCACCGTACCCTTTCAGGGCCATCATGGACGACTTGCAATCGCTCATTCGCGACTGGTTAAACGCCGAACTTGGCGAAACCGCCCCATCGAATTCGGACGATACGCAATGAGACTTCCCAAAGCACTCGGTTACCCTTTTTATCGCTATCGAACCGACAATATCGATACCAAGAGACACTTCAACCTCATCGTGATGACGGTCCTCAACGATGGGTCGCTCGATGATTGGCGATGGTTGTTTGCCTGCTACGGCTGGCAACAGATTCGAGACTGGGTTGCCGACTCCCAAAACTCCCGCTCTCTCAGTCCCGAGATGGAGACGTTCTGGACTCGCATGCTACTTGCTACACCACGCAAGCGAGATCGCTGGGCAGGCGGAAACGGCGTGCGCGTCCCCAATCCGCAGGTAGCTACCTGGTTGGAGGAGGCTGAGAATGCCCTCACAGCGTGTGCCGACAACAACGCCGAGTCGATCATCTCAATGCCCACATCGAATGCCAAGGTTAATGACCTCTGACCTCATGCTGCATCCAATACGGTGAGCCGAACTCAATTGTCTAGAGAACCGTTGCGCCGATCCACAGATGCAACTGGGTATCATACTTCGACAAATCTCGTGTTCTGCGTTAGGCTAGCCAAGCAATGAGACGAATTCTCCTTGTGGTAGCCGCGTCCCTCTTGCTGAGCGCCTGTGGCTCAGTCAGCGTCGCCAGCCACGAGCTCCCAGCGAACCACGGCTGGGTTCTCTCCTGCTCGAAGCAGAGACTCAGCGAGCCTTCCTTCTTCATCCTTGACTGCGCAACCTCGTCTCTTCTCATGGCCGACACCACTTGGACGAGTTGGGGCGCTCGCACCGCCACAGGAGTTGGCAGACTTGGTGTCGTGCCCTGTACTCCAGTCTGCAAAGTGGCTTCGATGGACTTCTATCCGCACACCGACGTCACCCTTTCGGACCCCATCACCGTCGACGGTGACGCAAGAATCTTCCACCATGTCACCCTCAGCTATACATTCGAAGGTAAGCACTACACCTTAAGCCGATCGCTTTCTTAGGGCTCTTCGTTGGTCGTTACGACCAGTATCAACGTTGGTCGTTACGACCAGTAGCAACGTTGGTCGTTACGACCAGTCAACTGAGCCGTCGACCACGATGTCTGCACGCACATCGGGGCGTTCCGCATCAAAATAGCGGTCCTCGTCACGCATCCATTGCACCCAGTAATCACGCGCATCTTCCCCATCGCGAGCAAGACCGCGCCTCAGCCGCTCCGCACGAGGAGTCTCCACCCAAATCGTCACGGCAAGAGCATCGCGAAACTGATGGCGTGAAGACGCTACCCCTTCAAGAATCACGTACTCAGCAGGAGGGACCGTTATCCACTCAGCGAGCTCCCGTGCCAACCAGTCGTATCGCTGGTAGCACGCCGGCATGTCCAGCATCAGAGGTTCTAGTACCTGTTCCCGTAGACGCTGCCACCAATCGAGGCTGTTTTCCCACGAGGCGAAATCATCCGTGTGAATCACTGCACAGTCATCAAGGACCGCCGAGATAACGGCCGCCAATGTCGTCTTACCTGCTCCACCGAGACCATCGATGGCAATAATACGGGTCTCGAACGTGGCCGGTGAGTTGGAATGCTCAATCAATTCGATCAGCCGCTCTAACTGTGACATCCTACCTCTTCCATCCTTGCATCAGCTTGCCTGCGCATCCAAGTGTAACTCGCTAGCTTCGGCACAGAAGGTCCCGTCGGTCCAAGAAGCATGCGATAGTCGCGTGGGACGACCTCTCAACACGACGGTCAATCTGAGAGCTCCGAGCGACAAGGAGAGAATGTCAGCCGAACAGATGCGAACATGAGCACTAGAATGGCCCACAGCAGCGGGGGCTCGGGTAGCCAATTTCAACAAAAGGGAAACAGGTCCATGGCGGGTCAACCGAGACAGAGCGAGAAAATGCGTCGTACCTTCCTGGCTATGGTTCTTCTTATCGCACTGTTTGCACTGCTGAGTCTCTCGAATTCCTCTACATCGACGATGCCCAGGGGGACGATGCCCAGGGGGACGAAACTCAGCGCCAGTACCACCACCGCAGGACCGGGCTACTACCTTGCCGGTAGTGGTGGGGCGACTTACGCCTTCGGGGCACCGTCCTATGGCTCCACTTACACCTATGGACTCACTGGTCTTGGTGGAGCACATCCACTCGCTGCTCCGATCGTGGCAATCATCCCGACTCCAAACGGCAAGGGCTATTGGCTGATCGCCAAAGACGGTGGGGTCTTTGACTTTGGCGATGCAAACTTCTATGGCTCCACCTACACCTATGGACTCACTGGTCTTGGTGGAGCACATCCACTCGCTGCTCCGATCGTGGGCGGTGTCGCCACCAAGGATGGTCGAGGGTATTGGCTCGTGGCGGCCGATGGTGGGGTCTTTGACTTTGGCGATGCAAACTTCTATGGCTCCACCTACACCTATGGAATCACTGGTCTTGGTGGAGCACATCCACTCGCTGCTCCGATCGTGGGGATGGCGGCAGTCCCGAATGGTGGCGGGTATTGGCTCGTGGCGGCCGATGGTGGGGTCTTTGACTTTGGCGATGCAAACTTCTATGGCAGCCTCGGAGGGCAGAAAATCTCTGCCCCCATTGTTGCCGTTGCCGTCGCCGGGCAATCCAGTCCCACGGTCTCCACCACAGCATTGCCAGGTGCGATCGTCGGTCAACCTTACACGAGTTCGATCGACGTGAGCGGCGGGGATGGCACCGTGACGGTTGCAGCAACTGGCCTACCGGCGGGACTCTCGATCACCCCGAATGGCACCCTTGAGGGGACACCGGACGTCGCCGGGCTGGCATCTGTTACTATTACCGCCACCGATTCCCATGGCACTACCACCACCCAATCGATTGAACTCTCCGTCACCAATCCCCTCCAGGGCCAGTTGTCAAGCGCCACCCCACAGGCATCCTCCAACTGGGCTGGCTACTACGTCGAGCCTGGTAGCTTCGACGCCATCACCGGCACCTTTACCGTGCCTTCGCTCGCGGCGAATCAGCCAGCATACTGCGACAGCGGACAACCGACCCCTGGTTGCTCACTCTCGGAGTGGGTGGGAATCGATGGAGCGACCAACAGTTCACTGATTCAAGCTGGCGTTGAGCTGACACCACAAGGTGATGGTACTACCTACCAGATCTACCCATGGTGGGAGATTCTGCCCAACGTCCAGACCAATGTCAACTCTCTCTCTGTCGCCGCTGGCAACCAAGTCACGGTGAATATCTTTAAGACCATGAACGCGAACAACTGGGAGATTCAGATCATCAATGACACCACCGGTGCGAGCTTCACCACCACGCAACCCTACAACGGTCCGGGTGCATCAGCCGAGTGGATCACTGAGGCCCCCTCAACCACTAGCGACACAATCCTTAATGTCCCTACGCTGAACTCTCCAGTCAACTTCACCAACCTTGGCATAGGCACCACCGGCTCAATCTCGGATGAGGTACAGACCTATCTCTGCCAAGTACTCCCTGTTCAGCCGGGGACGCTCGCCGGTGATAGTTTCCAAGTCACCCAACTCGCTGGTACTCCCCAGAGTGGCCCCTGTTCCAACGGAGCACTCGTGAACTCCACCGCTGTTCTTCATGAGTAGTACGCTTGGCCTATGAAGTCTTTTACACACGTGATGGTCGCTGGTCTTGGGGTATTGGGTGCACAGATCGCCTACCAGGTCGCCTATTCAGGAGCAAGCGTCACCGGCTATGACATCAATGCCAAGGCCTTGGCTGCTGGTCGCCAACGTCTCGAACAGCTACGAGACCGCTATGCTCGCAACCCTGGTACGCATGGTGCAGATGCTGCTGGAGTTGCCTTCGATCGGATCAAGCTCACCAGCGAGCTCAAGGAGGCTGCGACCGGCGCTGAACTCGTGATCGAGGCGGTGCCTGAGAGTCTAGAACTCAAGTGCAGCTTCTACCGGCAACTTGCCCCGCTCCTCTCGCCTACGACCGTCATTGCGACCAACACCTCGACGCTGTTGCCAAGTGACCTTGCCGAATCGACGGGGCGGCCTGATAAGTTTCTCGCGTTGCATTTTGCCAACGAGGTCTGGATTCACAACACGGCCGAGGTCATGGGGACATCGGCGACCGATCTGACCATCTATCAACGAGTCGTCCAGTTTGCCACCGAGATCGGGATGGTCCCCATCGAGATCAAGAAGGAGCAGGCTGGCTATCTCCTCAATTCGTTGCTCGTCCCCTGGCTACAGGCTGCCAGCAGTCTCTTTATGCGGGGCATCGCCGAACCCGAGATGATCGATATGACCTGGCGAACCGCGACCGGTGCGCCAAGCGGACCCTTCCAGATCTTTGATGTGATCGGCATCCGAACCGCCTATGCGGTCTCGATCGCCGGTGATCAGACGCAACAAGAGTTTGCTACCTATCTGAAGGAACACCTTCTCGATCAGGGAAAACTTGGGAAGGAATCTGGTGAGGGCTTCTACCACTACCCTCCAAAGGCCGAAGACTAACCGAATGCGCCGACGCAAGAGTGCCGTGTCTGAACCGCGCTATGTCTGAACCGCGCCGTCCCCGTCGAGTCGATCATCACTACTTGAACGACCATGCCTATGTGGATTCGAGTCGACTTGGGGCCCGGATCGCCATCTATGACTACCAGAGCCCAAAAATCGACCTCGAATACGAGGTGCTCAACGCATGTGCTCCCGTAGAGAACCTTCGCATCCTCGACGTAGGAAGTGGCAATGGACGCCACGGGCGGGCCCTGACCCGAGCCGGTGCTCATGTCCTTGCCACCGATCTCTCGAAGGGAATGCTAGGAGGCGTGGATGGCGTCTGGGCCAGAGCCCAGTCGGATGCAGAGGCGCTACCCATCGCGACTGGCTCCGTTGACCGAGTGCTCGCCGCCCATATGCTCTATCATCTTCCCCGCCCTCGAAACGCGATCGCGGAGTTTGCACGGGTGCTCAACTCGGCGGGGCGACTCATCGTCACCTCCAACACCGAATCACATCTGATCGAAGCACGGCTGCTCTGGGGCGAGCTCCTCGACGACCGCGGACTTGACACGACCAATTCGGATCTGTCACTGATGAATCTCGAGTTACCCACCGACCGCCTCCTGGCAGAGGTGCAGGAGAGTTTTATCGACGTCGACTATCGCCTACTCGCCGGTTCCATCACCCTATCCGAGCCAGCAGCGCTCGTCAGTTATGCCGCCTCAACAACGGCGGCGATGGCGACCAATGAACTTGGCTACGACCTCTTACCAGCCTTCGGTGAACGGATCCGCGAACACATCGTGCGCGAGGGCGAGTATCGGCTCACCACCGAGGTCATTCTCGTGACCGCGGCCACAAAGCGCACGTCCATCGCCTCCAACTAGCAAAATTGATGGGACCGCTACGATTCGCTCCACGCCGATCTTCACAACGAACTCATTCGCTGTCGATCACAACCCACCAAGAGAAGGACCAGCTCCGGGCCGTGGCCGAATACTAGACACCGAGCAGATGACGCGCCTCATCACTCGAGCGAAGGTCAACAGCCGTCGCCTCAAGACGGATCCTTCCCTTCTCAAGGACATAGCCTCGGTCGATGATGGAGAGGGCAAAACCCATGTTCTGCTCACTGATCAGCATCGACATACCAAGGTCCTTGAGTTCATGGAGCTGTCGCCCGACCTCTTCCACAATGGTGGGGGCAAGGCCTTCAGAGGGCTCGTCGAGGAGCAGGAGCTGAGGATTGCCGAGCAGGGCCCTCCCCAGCTTGACCATCTGCGCCTCTCCACCCGAGAGTACGCCAGCCCGACGATCCATCAGCATTGCAAGCTTTGGAAAGGCCGCGACGACACGGTCGATATCCCAGGCGGTCTCGCTCTTGCGCGCAGCCTTAGCGGCCAAGACCAAGTTCTGTCGCACCGTGAGATCTCCAAAGACCCGCCTCCCACTCGGGACCAGTCCCACTCCCATATTCGCGATCCGATACGCCGGCTTTCCCTGGATCTGGGTACCTTCAAAACTCACCGTTCCCGAGCGAGGTGGGGTCAGACCCGTCACGCTGCGAAGAGTCGTCGTCTTTCCTGCCCCATTACGACCCAAGAGTCCAACCACTTCACCCGCCTCGATCGCGAGAGAGACGCCTTGCAGGACATGGCTGCGGTCATAGTAGGTGTTGATGGAGTTCAGTTCTAAGATCACGAAAGCCCCTTACTAAACTCAGACGTACCCAGATACACCTCAACTACGGTTGGGTTCTTGCGGATCTCATCCGGCGACCCCTCAGCAATCGTCTGTCCCTGGTGCATGACCGTCACGACATCGGCGAGCGAGAAGACAACGCTGACATCATGTTCCACAATGAGCACCGTAATGCCGTTCGTCTCCACAAGTTCCCTGACCAAGTTCACCGCTCGCGAAGTCTCCGACGGAGACATCCCTGCCGTTGGCTCGTCGAGCAGCAACACCTTGGGTTTCATCGCCAACGCCAGAGCGACCTCCAAGGCACGCTGGTCACCATGGGAGAGATCACGTGAAGTTGCCTGCGCGAGCCCCGACAGTCCCACCTGATCAAGGAGGGAGGCCACTTCCTCGTCGACGTCACGAGCAAACTTGCCAAAGAGCTTCTCGGAATGTCGCCGTCGCGACGTGACCGCCACCTCAAGGCACTCACGCACACTCAATCGCCAAAAGACATTGGTGGCTTGAAAGGCACAACCGAGCCCACGCATCATCAGCTTGTGGGTCGACAGACCCGTGATGTCGCGTCCATCGAGGGTGACCTTTCCGGATGTTGGACGTAACTCACCGATGATCAGGGAAAATAGCGTCGACTTCCCTGCCCCATTTGGGCCGATGACGGCACGAATCTCACCAGGCATGACTGCGAACGAAACGCCATCAACTGCTCGAAAACCGTCAAACTCTTTAACCAGGGAGTCCACAGCGAGGATCGGCTCCACCATCTCAGTCCCCCCATTCTCGTCAACGGGTCTGTCATCAACGGCGTTATCGTCAAAGATCTTCTCATCGAAGACGTCATGCGCGGCTAACCCCTCGGCATCTTCCGGAACAGGAGTCCTGCGTCCAAGCCTGGTCAACACAAACCGTTTGATCGGGCTCCCTAGTCCAATGAGCCCGTCTGGGGCAAGTAGGACGACACCGACGAGCACGATTCCGAGCACCAACTCCCACTGCGAGGTGTATTGGCTGATCTCAAGCTTGCCGACCTCGAAGATGACGGCCCCGATGACGGGACCCATAAAACTCCCAATGCCGCCAACTAAGGCTGCCAGTAAGGGGTTGCCCGCCTCGAGCCAGTTGAACAGGTGTGGATACGCCGAGGAGTTTTGGACAACCAACAGAGCCCCGGCGATCCCCGCGCCAGCACCGGAGATCACAAAACCGATCAGCTGGTGTTTGTACACATTGACCCCCACCGCAGCCGCTCTTCGCCGGTTCTCGCGAATCGACTTCAACGTCACCCCAAAGGGGGAGATCATGATGAAGTACATGATCGCTATCGCGATGAGCGCGATGAAGAGGTAGCCAGAGGTCACTCCCGAGATATTCTGTGGCACCATATTCCCAAAGATCCCCGTTGCCCCTTGGGTGTAGCTATAGGCCTGTTCGACGATGGTATGTACTAACTACGTGAAGGCCAAGGTCACCAGTGCAAAGAACCACCGCCGCGTACGCAGGGCAATGAGACCAACCGGAACCGCCGCTATCGCTCCCAGAATGGGGGCGAGAATGAAGAGCATCCAGAACGGTAACTTATAGTGGTACCAGCCAAGGGCAAGGGTATAGGCACCGACTCCATAAAACAGAGACTGTCCAAAGGTCACCAGGCCGCTGTAGCCGACCACGATATTGGTAGATACAGCGAACACTGCCATGATGAGCACCGACTCCAAGATCGAGATCTGCCCTGAGCTCAGCACGAAGGTGGCGACGATTAACAGGCCAATCCCAATGAGGGCCCAGACTAAGGGTCCCCGATCGACCTTGGCCGTTCCAGCGATGCCACCTGCTGGGGCCGCTGGCTTGCGTGATCGAACAATCGCCATCGTGTTAGTCTCCTGTTCCGGCACGGCCAAAGATGCCACTCGGCCGCACCACGAGCACCACAATCATCACGACATAGACGCTGATGGGAGCGAGAGGCGGCAGATAACGAGCACCAAAGGCATCGACGAGTCCGATCAAAACAGCAGCCACCGCAGCACCCGAGATCGAACCCAGGCCGCCGATGACCGAAATAATAAAGGCATCGATGAGAATGGACTGGTCGAGACCTGCGGAGATCGAGATCTGCGGAGCCGCGATTGCACCAGCGATCCCAGCGAGAAGCGCTCCAAAGGTAAAGACAAAGAGGTAGATCCGCGAGACATTCACCCCGGTCGAGGCCAACAACTCGTTGTCCTCCACCGCAGCTCGGATCTTCCACCCGAGCGTCGTGAAGCGCAACAGTGCAAACATCACGAAACCCACCGCGAGTGCGACCACGATAATAACTACCGAGTACTTCGGGAACGACTGCCCAAAGACGGAGAGGCTGCCCGCAACCGACGGAGCAGCCGACACCGTGCGATCCGATGATCCCCAAATCAGGAGACCGAGATCTGCAAAGACATAGAACAACCCAAAGGTCGCCAGCATCTGCGAGAGATGTTCACGACGATAAAGGCGTCGCATGACGGTGACCTCGACGAGAACACCTAACGCGGCAATCACAAGGGGCGCGATAATCAACGCACCCCAAAAGTGCAGCTCGGAGCTTGACGCCCCGACCACGGTAGAGACAACAAACGCCGAATACATGTAGAAGCTGCCATGAGCGACATTGATGAGACGAAGCGAACCAAAGATGAGCGTCAGTCCTGCACCAACGAGGAACAGGGTCCCAGCCTCAGCAAGTCCGGTCAAGATGGTAACCAATACACTTCCCAAGTAGCGTGTCCCCCTTCATGTTCACACAGGTGATGGAGCGCACCAAGCTGCACGCTCCATCACCTGGGATTTCCGGTCCGTTAACCTCGGAGCTTAAGCGCCTGTGAACAGGACATCAGGGTCTTGGTTGGGCTCGACACGAACAGGTCGGTCAACAACGGGAAGCCATACTTTGCTGAGACCGTACTGGCCACCTTCCCAAAGTAATCCGGTACGACCGCCTGGTTATCACAGGCCTGGAACTGGAAGCTGCCTTTGAGGGTATGAACCGTATCACCCTTCAACGCCGCCGAGACCGCATTGCCGGTAAAGGACTTTGCCTTCTCTACCCCCTGCGCCCAACTCTGCACCGCCGAATACCCCAACACGCCCCACTCTGAAGGCCACGAGCCATACAAGGTATGGAACTGATTGGTAAAGGTCTTCATCGCCGCCGTCTTGATAGCGAAGAACGGAGCTCGGTCATTGAGGTAGAGGTTCTTCGTCGGCGTTGACTTGCCCAAGGCCAGCAGCGTATCGGTACCCGTTGGGCCAAACACCGCCGTCTTCGAGAAGAGATTGTAGCTCTCCGCCTGTTTGATGAACGTGACCTCATCTCCACCGAAGATCCCCAGGAAGATCATCTGCGGATGCGTGGCTAACGCAGCGGAGATCGCTGAAGTGAAGCTCGGCTGACCGATCTGGGTATAACTCGTTCCAAGGTTATCGAGCTTGATACCAAGACTCTTCATCGAAGCCTGAAACGAATCAATGTCGTCCCGGCCAAAGGAATAATCAGGCGTAATGAAGTAGTACCGG
The DNA here is from genome assembly GCF_027319265.1 of Ferrimicrobium sp. Classification (NCBI taxonomy): domain Bacteria; kingdom Bacillati; phylum Actinomycetota; class Acidimicrobiia; order Acidimicrobiales; family Acidimicrobiaceae; genus Ferrimicrobium; species Ferrimicrobium sp. Next base: position 59,289 of record NZ_DAHVNP010000029.1, read on the forward strand.
CGGTATGGCAATTTCGATAAGTACTGGGCAGCACCCAACGGCTCCATGTAGGTATTCGGCTGCAACTGGAATGCATACTTTGAATAATCGGTGGTCACAGTAGCGATATCGTTACCATTCCAGATCATCAATGGTAATTGATACTTTGTTGCCAACGACTCCATGGCACCGACGGTTGAACTGGTAGACGCGCCGAAGAGCGCGGACACATGGTCATCCTGAATAAGGCTCTGGGTATTTGAGATGGCGGTCGGTACCGATGCGTTATCGTTACGAAAATCGACCAACACCTTTTTGCCGAGGAGACCCCCGCTCTTGTTGATCGCGTTAACCGCCATCGTCATGCCATCATCACCGTCGACACCGGACTCACCAAAGAATCCACTGGTCGCGGTATCGACACCAATGGTGACCGTCTCAGTGAACTTGCTCTTCGAACTCGATGAGCTTGTAGAGCTGCTAGAGCTGCTCGAACCTCAAGCGGCGAGTAGCGCAGCGGCCATGGCTACACCGGCGATTGCAACGACGCGTTGACGTGACTTCTTGAACTTCTTCGTCATACTGACTTTTCCCCCTACAGCTATCCACAAAGGCCATGAATCGTTAGATTCTGCATCCTTTGCGATCATCCCCATGATCAATAGAGCCGTTTTACTCGCCTCATTGCGAATCTCGCGAACGCCAGTGAGCGATCAACATCAAGCTCGGTTCCCCACTTGGTTATCATTACAGATACTTGCCCGTAACACAATTGTCAACTTCTGCCAACAAAAGTGTAATAAAGAAAACGATTCATAGATTACCAAACAGTAACTTTACGCCATGACTGCAGTCTTATTTAGTACAATTAGTACAAACTAGCCAAAGCTGCCTTGGAGTAAAATCGCCGGATTTGGGTCTGCGATCGGCTTCCCCATAACCGTCATCGTTTGAGGAGAAGCGAGGCCTTTTTGGCCACGCTCAGTGCCAGCAGCGACCGGGAACCGGAGCTTCAGCTGGTGAGGCGCGTCATTGTGTCAACTTAGAACAGCCGCAACGGCCAACGTATCGGACCCTGTCAGCACGCGCGCAGCAGATTCTGAGCTCGTGGGCACTCCAATGTACCCGAGCGGAATGGAGAGTGACCACGCTCGATGTGAGCATGCCGTAGACCGGAAAGAGCTCAGGGAATGCCCTCGCCCCAATCCAGGAGCACAGGCACCAACACGAATCAGGAAGTTCCAGCCTCGGCTCGGACCAAGCTTTCGAGCAGTGGCGCTAACAGATTTGCCGCCTCATCTAAAAAGGGATACTCGTCTGGTTCTACCATGACACGACTCAACATGAGCCCCCGGATGGTGGCCAAAATCAAGTGCGCAACGCTTCGAGCCCGATCCTCAGGGATCTCTATACGCCCAACCAGCTCGACAGAGATAAAATCAATCCAGTCATTCATGGCATGAGAGAGAAACTCGCCATAGAGTTCACGCTCTCGCGCGCTCGCCCCGACGAGCTCGAAGAAGAGCTGATCCGCGCCCTCGTTCTCAGGCTTTGCGATATCGACCATCGCCGCTCGGAAGTAACGAGATACGAGTTCAGGTCCGGCCTCGTTCTCAGTCAGCGTCGCTTGCAATCCACCGCGCTGTTCATCCGCAAGGCGTGCAAGCAACTGCTCAAGGAGCTTGTCCTTGGTGCCAAAGTGGTGTTCAAGTGTGTTCGGTGCCACACCGAGTTCCTCGGCGAGCTTGCGATAGGTCAGCGAGGCAAGGCCGTTCGTCTTGAGATATTCGGCCGCCTGTTCGGTCAATTGCTCACGCCGAGGGTTACCTTTGTCACTAGATTCCATCGCCTCAGCTTAGAAGGTCTCGCAGGAAATCAGCTGCACCACACGCGCCCTGTTATTCCAAGCTCCATGTCGTAGGTCTATCCCGAAAACGCCCCACATGGACTGCTCTTCAACGGGACAGACGGCTAAACAGCTCGTACCCGAACATGGGGTATAAGCTACTGGTGGTCGGAACCGGCGTCGATCCGGTGACCTCACGCTTTTCAGGCGTGCGCTCTACCTGCTGAGCTATCCGACCATAACGAGCGATAGTGGCGGACCCGACGGGATTTGAACCCGCGACCTCCGGCTTGACAGGCCGGCGTGCACTCCGAGCTGCACCACGGGTCCCTACGCAATCGCTTGCAAGTAGATCAGTATATAAGACCCGTTCTCTCTGTCACTGCAGCGAGCAGAAAACTCAAGGACGGTTCAGTGACTCGAGCAGTCGATCGCCGACCTCAGCTGGGACGACCAAGTCACCGAAGCCCATCAATGGTTCAAGTCCTGGCTTGAAGGTGCCGTGATAATCAGAGCCGCCGGTGACCAGCAGACCTGCGTCTTGGGCGATCTGGGTGAGTTCTGCACGTTGGTCTGGTGTATATCCTGCATAGAGGCATTCCAGTCCGACGAGCCCTAACCGACGGAAGCCAACCAAGGTGGTAACCAACGAAGCGAGGGGCAGACCAAGACTGAGGGGGTGTGCGACAACCGGCACCAACCCGAGATCGGCACAGAGTGGTCCAATCTCATCGAAGCCAAACAACGTCTTTGGGCTGTAGAGGGGCCTCCCCTTTGCCAAGTACCGGTCGAAGGCATCCTGGATACTCTCGGCATAACCATGGTCCACCAGCACCCTCGCAAAATGAGGACGGCCCACACTCTTGGCTTCAAAGTCCGTTGTTCCCGCCGCCGCGAGCACCTCCTCCTCGGTGATCGCAAGCCCATGCTGATTGGCACGATCCAACAGTTCAAGATTACGATTTCGACGCGCTATTGCCAGTGCATCGATCCTCGCCGCGAGCTCGGTGCGAGCGAGTGAATACCCGTAGACAAGAAGATGAAAGGTGCCACCATCCCATCGCAACGAGAGCTCAACGCCATCGGGAGGTGGGAGCTCTGAATCGATCACCTTCGCGAAAGCCGCGCTCCCGGCAAGAGTATCGTGATCGGTCAATATTGCTAGATGGACATGTCCAAGACTCGCCGCCAGTTGATCAGGAGGCACCGACCCGTCCGAGGCGTCCGAGTGAAGATGAAGGTCGCAACGAGCTTGCATAGAGGTAAGTCTAGCCTTCGCTCTCAAAGCCGTCGGGAAGCAACGACTCTTGCTACAACCGGAGGTCCTCCACGAATCGTGCAGTGCTGTTTGGCACGATCAGATCGCCTAACGCGGAGGTCATCTCCTTCGGCGGCCGACCGGCGAGCTCGGAGCAGATCGCAACGCACGCCAGCTGCGCGTGAGCACAACGATCCATGGAGCACGGGGTCTGCACAAAGCGACGCACCGCCCTTTGCCTTGTAGGTACCCGGCACCTGTGACAAGGCCACTGAGGTCAAGCTCGCTGGGGGCTTGGGTCGCTGACGCGACCACCGACATCTGAAACGAGAATCAACACCCGAAGTTTGACCCCAAGGAGTAACCCATCTATCGATGCGCGGTGCGTCACCACCAAGGTGACCCTCACCAGGATCGTCCCAGTCCGGATCGTCCCAGTCCGGATCGTCCCAGCCAGGATCGTCCCATTCAGGATCGTCCCATTCAGGATCATGTTGTCAACACTGCTCTCGGATGAGTCACCACGGTGTCGATTGGGCCTGCTGGCGCGACAGGCACGTCGAACATCAAACCGACCGCATCGTTGACGCTGCGCGGCGATCGAGCTCCTTACCAAGAACCACCTCAGTGAGATCACTCGTGTTAGAACGAGATTTTGCTCCACAAAGGTGCCAGAAAAGAGCGCGACCCATCGTGAGGTGGTCGAGAGATGCTAGGCTTAACATACCGTGATCGAAGATCCCCAGAACGACAATCCGGAGCACGATCAACTCGAACGTGACCATCCGGAGGAGGCTTGTGGGGTCTTCGGTATCTCGTTGCCAAACGAAGCCGTCTCCTACCTAACCTTCGACGGCATCTACGCACTCCAGCATCGCGGTCAGGAGTCCGCCGGCATGGCGGTCGCTGACAACGGAGAGATCACCGTAGTCAAGAACCTCGGCCTCGTCAGTGCGGTCTTTGATGACTCAACGCTCGCGTCCTTGCCGGGAGACATGGCGATCGGACACACACGCTACGCCACCGCCGGGGACCGCAGTTGGCATAACGCACAGCCCATCTTCCGAGCCAGCGGTGAGTACGGTGTGGCCGTTGCGCATAACGGCAACCTCACGAACTCCTTCGAGCTCGCTGATCGCCTCTTCGACACCATCGCCCGACAGCCCTCCGACACCGAAATAATCGCTCAACTCATCTCGGTCTCCGTCGCGCGATCACGGCCGACTTCGGTCCAAGACTATGCGGATGCCGTGCGTGGGGCTCTCATCGAACTGCGTGGAGCTTACTCCCTTGCCATGCTCGATGGTGAACGCATCATCGGTGCACGCGACCCCGATGGTTTTAGACCTCTTTGCCTCGGCACCATTGCACCGAATGGATGGGTCATCGCCTCAGAGTCTCCGGCCCTGGACGTCATTGGCGCTGAGTTCGTTCGCGAGATCGAGCCAGGCGAGGTCGTGATCATCGACGCAGATGGCGCCCACAGTTTCCCCTCGCCCGAGGCTTCGCCCTCTCACCTTTGCATCTTTGAGTTCGTCTACTTTGCTCGTCCCGACACCAAGCTCCTTGGCAAGGAGGTACACGGCACCCGACGGGCGATGGGCGAGTATCTCGCTCATACCCTCCCAGTTGCAGCGGACATGGTAATGGGTGTCCCTGACTCAGGAGTACCTGCCGCCGAAGGCTATGCACTAGCCTCTGGCATTCCCTATGGTCAAGGGCTGGTGAAGAACCGCTACATCGGGCGGACCTTTATCAACCCTGGCATCAAGAGTCGCCAGGACGCGATCCGCCGCAAACTCAACGTGCTTGAGGAAAATGTGCGGGGTAAACGCGTCGTCGTCGTCGATGACTCCATCGTTCGGGGCTCGACCACCAAGTCGATCGTCCGTCTCTTAAAGCAAGCGGGTGCGGCCGAGGTGCATCTTCGCATCTCCTCGCCCCCCTATCGTTGGCCCTGCTTCTACGGGATCGACACGCCAAACCGACCCGATCTCATCGCGGCGAACCACAGCGTGGAAGAGATCACCGAGATCCTCGGCGCAGACAGTCTCGCCTACCTCCAGTTAGGCGATCTCCGTAAGGCGATCGGCACTCCAGAGGGCTTCTGTGATGCCTGTTTGACGGGTAGCTATCCTGTCGAACTCAGCACCCATCTCGCCGGTCAACAGGTGCTCTAGAAAGGACATCCGTGGACTACCAGCAAGCTGGCGTCGACTTAGTCAACGCTGAGGAGGCGGTCAAGGCAATAACAGCCTTGGTCAAGAGTACCTATAACTCCCACGTCCTCTCCGACCTCGGCGGCTTCGGCGGCCTCTTCCGTATCGGCGGCGAGGGCACCCCGACGCTGGTCGCCACCACCGACGGAGTAGGCACGAAGACCGAGGTCGCTCGGGCTGGCGGTCGTTGGGAAGGGATCGGTCAGGATCTGGTAGCGATGTGCCTTGATGACCTAGTCTGCACGGGGGCCCACCCTCTCTTCTTCCTCGACTATCTTGCCGTCGGCAAGAACGAACCAACGCTGATCGCAACCCTGGTGGCATCAATGGCGAGGGCACTCAAGTCGGCTCACACCGCGCTCATCGGTGGTGAGATCGCCGAACACCCAGGTTCGATGGCCCCCGACCAAGTCGACCTTGCCGGCTTTGCGGTTGGCCTCGTGGACCCAGCGACGGCGATCGGTGCTGAGCATGTGCGACCCGGTGACCGCATCATCGGCCTCCCCTCTCCGAATCTTCGTTCCAACGGCTTCTCGTTGGTACGTGCCATCTACGCTGATCTGCTCACCCATGTCAGCGACGGGGTGGCTACAAAGGGCGAGCTGGCACTCTACGAGGAACTCATCGCCCCCTCGGTCCTCTATGCCCCACAGATGCTCACCTTCATCGACGACACACTTCTCCATGCTGCCAGCCACACAACCGGCGGTGGGTTGGTGAACAATCTCGCTCGAGTGATTCCGGAAGGACTGAGTGCCACCATTGACCCGACCACCTGGCAATGGCCAAGCGTCTTTACCCAGTTGATGAGCGATGGTTCGGTACCACTCGCCGAGATGCGACGAACCTTCAACCTCGGCATTGGCATGGCGCTGGTCGCCGCGCCAGAGAAGGCAACAGTAATCCTTGACTCCCATCTCGGCTCGGTCGAGATCGGTCGCATTGAAGAAGGAGATGACAGAGCACGATGGAGTTAACGCCCGCTGACGTAGCAGCAGCGCGAGCAGAGTTGATCGCAAGCATCAAAGAGTACGCCATTACCTATGGTGATTTTGTCTTAAAGTCTGGTGCTCACTCGACCTGGTTTATCGATACCAAGCGAGCGATCTGTCGGCCTCCAACCCTCTTTCGTACCGCCCAGCTCACCCTGGCGGCACTCGCCGACGAGGTAACGACCATCGGTGGACTGACGATGGGGGCCGACCCAATCGCCTTCGCCACTGCCGCGATCGCGCAAGCCGATGGGCGAAACCTGGGTGCCTTCTCGGTCCGCAAGGAGCCCAAGGAGTACGGACAGGGTGGTCGCATCGCAGGCAACCTCACCGAGCGAGATCGCGTCTGTGTCGTCGAAGACACCCCTTCTCGGGGGACCTCGCTGAAAGCCGCGATCGAGGCGGTTGAGGCGACCGGGGCGAGAGTTGTACAGACACTTGCGATCGTCGATCGTGGCGGGAGCGCCTCCTGGGTCGTCGCACCGGTCCCCTTCGTGGCGCTCATCACCGCCCCCGATCTCGGATTACCCTACGAGGGCGGGCTCGAGTTCGAACACTCCTAACGAACCGATGATCTCACCCGCAACATCTCCTGCAAGGTCTTCGCTGCTCACGACGACCGAAGCGCCTCCGGTACTCTTCGCGCATCACGCGGATCGGTGATTCGGAGAATGGGAAGGGCTGGGTAATCAGTGAGGAGCTGACGGATACGCCCCCGATAGCTTGCCCGGGTGCGCCAAGCCCAGCGTATGATATGTTCCGGATTGGTCAAGATCGTCCACAGTGGAGGCTCGACATTGCCATTCCAGAGCGGTTCGTGCCTCATGTTGCGTCGGATGGTACGCCAGATCACCCTCTTCATCACCACAACGAGAGGGTAATCGAGCCAGATCAATAGTTCGGCCCGTGAGAGGAGTCGCTGGCGAACCTGATCGTACTGCCATTCCAGCACCCAACAATCTTGAGAGATGAACTCATCCACCTCAGCTTCAAAGCTCGTCCGCACGCTCCAGTTGGGTCCATGAAAGAGGCTGTCAAGTTCCACGTAGGGAAGGGCCAGTTGGATATGGAGCTGACGACACAAGGAGGACTTGCCTGATCCAGACACCCCTGCTACCAGAATCCGATTGGGTTGTACATTCAATGCACCCACTTCGCTCACCAACGGCATACTGCGATCCACACCCCAAATCCCCCGAGCAGATTCTAATGATACCGCTCGGCAATGGACCATAAGATTCAACCGCTGAGGCGAGGCAAAAAGATCTGCATATTCGTCACGATGGCCCCTGCAACCTCCTCTTCCGCATCCGTCGATCGACACACCTTCACATGGTTCGTGAGATGCAGCCACCTGCAACTCATCAACATCCTTGATTGTGCATCCCCTAACAGCCACACTTGACGACGAAAAGATCTCGTTCGACAGCGTGAGAGGTACCCGTAAAACCTGGAAGGCCCAAACCGATTCATCCCTTCGGACCGACAGCCCTCCTACGACATCCTCCAGCGTGGCCCAACGGCAAATCACACTCGGCGCGCGCCCGCGGCATCCACCGATGACACCGTCCATCAGGATGAACCGCCGAGGCTTCGGTTGGCTCTGGGGTATCTGAAGAATTTCGCAGACGCTAGGAGTATCAACCGATCGACGAAGCTGCTCGAGCTCGTCATCGAGTATCTGTTCGATAAGTGCCCAGGCAGTATCCCAATAGTGATGGGCAAGTACGTTGCGCAGATCAACAATATTTCGCCAAGGGATCTCTGGGCGCCGCTCCTTAAACTCGTCGCTCAGAGCATTGGCGGCCTCTCCGATGACACCGAGCTCACGCATGACTGCAGAGCGAAACATGTCGTCACTCGAGTTATGTTTGGAGCGCCAACGCCCGATCTTTGCAATCGCACCGAGGATATCGTTAGCACGTTCAGCATCGCGGCGGTTGGACCGTGTCACAGTGGTCGAGCTTCAGCCAACACTCGCTCTCGGATGCTTGGCCTCAACATCTCAGGTGTGCCGATGTCGACCTTGATGCCAAGAATTTCGCTAATCTCGTGCCCAAGGGTGAAGAGCTCAAACAGGCGAATGCGATCCGTAGGGATCTCGACAAGTAAATCGAGGTCTGAATCAGCGTTATCTTCACCTCGTGCGACCGACCCGAATACAAGTACACGCTCTGCGCCATGCGCTCTCGCCAAACTTCGCACGCGTTCCCGGTTGTTCGCCAAGAGTTCGCTCGGACGAATGTCGGCACGGCAAGCCATCAACAGGCGCTCCGCAGTCTCCTCGGAGGGAACTTTCCGACCTTTCTCATAGCGATTGACCGCTGGCTGGGACGTACCGGCCCGACGAGCAAGCTGCGCTTGTGATAAACCAGCTCCCACCCGCGCCGTCCGAATCCGTCTACCCAGATCATCCATACCTCAATAATACCTTCGTGTGTCAACTGGTGTAGTACAAGCTGAAGGATATTATTCGAGGCCAACAGCACATCCTCGATCTGTTTGGCGAGTTCGTCCGCGAAGAGGCAGGGTCTCGACACGTTACCCGACGCTTGCGCTAGGCGCACAGGCTGGTATCGATTGTGATGCGCGACCGATTATTCGGGACTCAGCGGTAAGAGGCAACGTGGGATCCACGAGATTGTTTGACCAGCCTTGCAGGAGAAGCAACCAACGGATAGTGTAAGCATATCTGCTAGCATTGCAGGGGTGACCGATAAATGGAGCTGCTTCGCTGGGGATTTGCTCAAGCGCTCAAGGGCACAAGCAGGCCTGTCTCAGCGCCAACTCGCTGCGCTCGCCGGGGTTAGCAATGTGGAAGTAGCACGCATTGAATCCCATCGGGTTCAACCGAGTATTCCCACACTTGGCAGACTTTTGGACGTGTGTGGTTCGGGTGTGGAGCTCTCTGGGCGATACGTCGACAACAGGGTGGATGCGATTACGGCA